>JAGVEK010000316.1 GCA_020058315.1 Candidatus Zixiibacteriota bacterium | reverse complement strand
GAGGACTCGACCGACCTAACCGGTGCGCGAGCGGAACGCTGCCGCCTCTGGGATTCCTGCTTCACGCTGGAGTTCTCCTATATCCACGGCGGGAGCGTGCGATCCTCGCCCACGTCCCGTTTCCGTCAATGGATGACACACAAATTCGCAACGTGGATCGACCAGTTTGGGGGCTCCGGCTGCGTTGGCTGCGGCCGGTGCATTGCCTGGTGTCCCGTTGGCATCGATATTACCGAGGAAATCGCAGCGATTCGATCCGGCACTGCCGCCGGCAAAACGCACCCAACAGTCAAGGAGACCCCACATGGAAACGCTTGAGGGCATTCTGGCCGAGCATCCATTCCTCCATGGACTCGCGCGTCCACATCTGGAATTGATCGTCGGGTGTGCGTCAAACGTGCGCTTTGACCCCGGGCAGTTTCTCTTTCATGAGGGTGAAGAGGCCGACCGCTTCTATATCATTCGTCATGGAAGAGTGCGCGTTGAGTTGTTCGCGCCAGGCCGCGGCCCCATCACGATCCAGACAGTGGATGACGGCGACATCCTCGGCTGGTCGTGGATGCTGGCTCCCTACCAGTGGCACTTTGATGCCCAGGCCGTGGAGCTCACCCGAGCGATCGCGCTTGATGGCGAGTGCCTGCGCGCCAAATTCGAGCGGGATCACGATCTTGGGTACGAGGTGCTAAAACGCTTTGCCCAGATCATGCAGCAACGTCTCGACGCGACACGCCTGCAACTTTTGGACCTCTATGGCAACAGTCGCTGAAACAGCACAACGCGCACCTGTGCCTGAACCAATGGTGCCCGCGTTGTACCAGATTCAAAAGGTCCGGCGGGAGACGCACGACACGTTCACGCTTGATATCCGGCCTCAAGTACAGGGATCGATACCACGATTTGCCCCCGGCCAGTTCAACATGCTGTACGCCTATGGAACGGGCGAGGTTCCGATTTCCATCAGCGGCGACCCCGCCGACACCGCCAGGATGGTCCATACAATCCGGGCCGTTGGTGCGGTGTCACGTGCGTTGTGCGAGTTGAAGCCGGGCGGCGTGCTGGGAGTGCGCGGTCCTTTTGGTTCGCACTGGCCGGTGGATGAATCGGCCGGTGCCGACATGGTGCTGGTGGCGGGTGGGATTGGTCTGGCGCCGCTGCGCCCGGCGCTCTACCGGCTTCTGGCAGAGCGTGGCCGGTACGGGAGAGTCGTGCTGCTGTATGGGGCACGCACACCGGAGGACATTCTCTTTCATCGCGAGTTGAAGCAATGGCGCGCGCAATTCGATCTCGAGGTCCACGTCACCGTGGATCGCGCCACGTCGAAATGGCAGGGGAGCGTGGGCGTCGTGACCACCCTCATTCGGAAGGCGTCATTCGATCCGCCAAGCACGGTGGCCCTGGTGTGCGGACCCGAAGTCATGATGCGTTTCACGATCGGCGAGCTTCAAAGGCGCGGGCTGGCGACCGAGAGCATATTCCTGTCCATGGAGCGCAATATGAAGTGCGGCATCGGTCTTTGCGGTCACTGCCAGTATGGACCGACATTCATCTGCAAGGATGGGCCAGTCTACCCTTATCCCCGTATCGCGCCGGCGTTCGCGACAAGGGAGATCTGATATGGGCCGAAAGATCAAACCCAAGCTGGCGGTCTGGAAGTTCTCTTCGTGTGATGGATGCCAGTTGAGCCTGCTGGATTGCGAGGACGAACTGCTGGACGTCGCGGGCGCGGTCGAAATCGCGAATTTTCCGGAGGCGTCTCGCGCCATCATGAAGGGCCCATACGATCTGTCGCTCGTGGAGGGATCGATCACGACACCGCATGATGCCGAGCGCATCCATCGCGTGCGCCGGATGTCGAAGTTTCTCGTCACCATCGGCGCGTGTGCCACCGCTGGCGGAATCCAGGCGCTGCGCAATTTCAAGAATGTGAAGGATTTCATCACCGCCGTGTATCCAATGCCCGATTTCATTGAGACACTGAACAAGTCGACCCCGATTGCCGACCATGTACCGGTCGACTTTGAGCTTCGTGGCTGCCCGGTCAGCAAGTCCCAGCTCCTTGAGGTTCTCAGTGCCTTCCTCCACGGCCGCAAACCGAATACGCATGCGCACAGCGTGTGTATCGAGTGCAAACGCCGGGGTACAGTCTGCCTCATGGTCGCCAGCGGGACTCCCTGTCTCGGGCCGGTGACTCATGCCGGCTGTGGGGCGATCTGTCCGGCTTACAACCGCGGGTGTTATGGCTGTTTCGGTCCCAAGGAAACGCCCAACACCGAATCCCTGACCCGGCAGTGGAGCACCCTCGGTGTGGATGACCCGGACATCGTGCGCGCGCTCCGCGGGTTCAACGCCTGCGCCGATTCGTTCCGCAAAGAGAGCGAAGCCCATGAGCGTTAGAACCATCAAGGTCGACTACCTGGCCCGTGTCGAGGGCGAGGGGGCGCTCTTTATCCGGATTAAAGGGAGAGAAGTCACCGATGTCCGGCTGACGATTTTTGAGCCGCCTCGATTCTTCGAGGCATTCCTGCGCGGCCGGAGATTCTCCGAGGCCCCCGATATCACGGCGCGAATTTGCGGCATCTGCCCGGTCGCTTACCAGATGAGCGCGGTGCACGCAATGGAAAATGCATTCGGCGTGACAGTGGGCGGTCAACTGAGAGCGCTACGCCGTTTGCTGTATTGCGGCGAATGGATCGAAAGCCACGCGCTTCATGTCTACCTGCTCCACGCACCGGACTTCCTCGGCTATGAGGATGCGATTCAGATTGCCAAAGATCATCCGGCGGTGGTGCAGCGCGCACTCCAGTTGAAGAAGGTGGGGAATGAAATTGTTGCCACGCTGGGAGGACGCGAAATCCATCCCATCAACGTCCGCGTCGGGGGATTCTACAAAGTTCCCTCGCGACCGGAACTGGGCCCGCTGATGGAGCGCCTCCTGTGGGCACGCGATGCCGCCCTTGAGACTGTCCGCTGGACATCCACGCTTCCATTCCCTGAATTCGAGCAGGATTACGAATTCGTGGGGCTCCGCCACCCGGACGAGTATCCGATCAACGAGGGCCGGCTGGTATCGACACGGGGGCTGGACATCCCGGTATGTGAGTATGAAGGACATTTCACGGAGGAGCATGTCGAGCGCTCCAACGCCCTTCATTCAGTTCATAATAACCATGGACCGTACCTCGTTGGTCCATTGGCGCGCTACAATCTTAATTTTGACCGTCTCTCCCCCCTTGCCCAATCAGCCACCCATGATGCCGGGCTCCCGAGGTTCTGTACTAATCCCTTCAAGAGTATCATTGTTCGCGCCGTGGAATTGGTCTATGCCTGTGATGAAGCGATCCGGCTGATTGATGAGTACGAAATGCCCGACCAGCCGGCGGTCGTGGTCGAGCCGCGCGCCGGTGTGGGATACGGATGCACCGAGGCACCGCGCGGGACTCTCTATCACCGGTATCGGATCGACGATCAGGGGATCATCACCGATGCCAAGATTGTGCCCCCCACCTCCCAGAATCAGAAACAGATTGAAGACGACCTCCGCCACTTCGTGTCACAGCACATTGACGTGTCCCAGGACAAACTCACATGGCAATGTGAGCAGGTTGTCCGCAATTATGACCCGTGTATCTCCTGCGCGACACATTTTCTAAGACTCCATATTGAACGGGAGTAGTCCGGGCCTCAGGAGAATCAGCATCCCTATGGAAATCCCCGATCGATTTGTCCGGCGGCTGGTCATCGGGGTGGGAAACGACTTCCGTGGCGATGACGCGGCCGGTCTCACGGTTGTTCGGAGGCTGAGCAACAATCCTCCCGCCGGGACCGTGACGCGCGTGGAGACAGGTGACAACACAGGACTGATTGATGCCTGGCAGGGATTTGACGAAGTGGTGATCGTCGATGCCGCTTCTTCGGGAAACCCGCAAGGTACTGTGTTCCATATTGATGCAAGCACAGGGCCGATCCCTGAAGGTCTTCTCCGGGGATTCTCGACACACGCGATGAGCATCGGAGGTGTGATCGAACTGGCGAGGACGCTCGGCCGGATGCCGGTAAGACTGATAGTCTGCGGAATCGAGGGCCGCGAATTCGCAATCGGCGCGCCGATGTCGCCGGAAGTGCTGAAGGCTGTGGGCGAACTTGAAACCCGGCTTCGTCGTGAATCGAGTATTCCCGCGCTGGCAGACTGGGTTTGAGACGTTCGTCATGAGTGAAGCCACCCCCGACGGACCAGCCACGATGCGCGGAAGGGACGGATCCCCCCGGACCGCCGCAGAACTCGCCCGGCTGCGCGTCCGCGTGCGGGGTGCTGTTCAGGGTGTAGGTTTCCGCCCGTTTGTTTACCGCCTGGCGGCGGAGTTGCACCTTGCCGGCTGGGTGAGAAACTCGACGGAAGGGGTATCCATCGAGATCGAGGCGCCTCAGGAACGGCTTGAATCGTTCCTCATCCGGCTGCAGCGAGAGAAACCCCCACGGGCGTTCTATCAGAGTGTGGAATCGTCCTTTCTCGATCCCGCTGGATATGAGGGCTTCGAAATTCGCGAGAGCGAGGAGAAGGGACGGGCAACCGCGATCATTCTCCCCGACATCGCCACCTGCCCCGACTGCTATTGCGAGATCTTTGATCCCGGAAACCGGCGCTTTCGATATCCATTCACCAACTGTACAAACTGCGGTCCCCGGTTCAGCATCATCACGGCGCTGCCGTACGATCGGGCGAACACGACGATGCAAGAGTTTGGTATGTGCGACGCATGCCGGGCGGAGTACGGGAATCCGGTCGACCGGCGTTTCCACGCCCAGCCCAATGCCTGCCCTGACTGCGGGCCACATCTGGAACTGTGGGATCCGAATGGACTGATCCTGGCAACTCGTGACGAGGCGCTGCGGACGGCGTCTGAGGCGGTCCGTCAGGGGCACACACTGGCGCTGAAGGGTCTTGGCGGATTCCATCTGATCGTGGATGCACGAAGCGAAGACGCTGTCCGGCGTTTGCGCCAGGCGAAGGCGCGCGAGGAAAAACCGCTGGCGTTGATGTTCCCGTCGGTAGCCTTCGTGAAACAGCATTGCGATGTTTCGGAAGTCGAGGAACAGCTTCTACTTTCAGCCGAAGCGCCGATTGTCCTGCTCCGCCGGAGACTCGCGGTTGGCATGGGCACCGGTGAAATCGCCCCTTCCGTGGCTCCGGGCAACCCGTTCCTTGGGGTCATGCTGCCGTATACACCGTTGCACCACTTGCTCATGTCCGGACTGGGGTTCCCAGTTGTGGCCACGAGTGGCAACCGATCCGACGAAACGATCTGTACGGACGAAAGAGAAGCACTTCGACGCTTGGATGGAATAGCGGATCTATTCCTGGTCAACAACCGCCCGATTGTCCGGCATGCTGATGATTCGATAGTTCGCGTCTCGATGGGACGCGAACTCGTGCTTCGACGGGCACGCGGATATGCACCACTCCCGGTCGAACTGAATAAGCCAGTCCCATCGCTCCTCGCGGTCGGCGGACATCTGAAGAACACAGTTGCCTGGTCGGTCGACTGCGAGGTCTTTGTCAGCCAGCATATCGGCGATCTGGAAACGGCCCAGGCCCTCGACGCATTTCAGGGTGTTGCGGCCGATCTGCCGCTGATCCACGACTCAGAGCCCGAAGCAGTCGCATGTGACCTTCACCCGGATTACCTGTCCACAAAGCACGCAGAATCGCTTGGCCTGCCGGTCATCAGAGTG
>JAGVEK010000396.1 GCA_020058315.1 Candidatus Zixiibacteriota bacterium | reverse complement strand
CTCGCGCAGGTGACGGTGGTCGATTTCCGCCTCGGCGCGGCCCGATGATCCGACCGTGAAGGCGCGACCGGTCTCGGCCAGCGACATTTCGAGATAGAGCTGCCCGGTCTGGGCAAAGAAGTACTCGCCCGGCACGTTGCCGCTTTGGACCGCCCACAGGGTGTCCACATTCTCGCAGGCGCCGGTGGCGGTGACGATGCGTGGTGTCGGGACGAAACTGACGGAATTCTGGTCAGCCCAATGCCACAGGGACTTAAGGACCCGGTCGTAGATCTGATGCTTGTTCATGAAACCTCCCGCTGCAGAGCCCCCAGTGTCTCAGCACAAGGGGGCGGGTTAAGGGTTGAGAGCGGACTGCACTACGCAGCCCATGTCGGGGGTGGTATGAACACCCACGGACGCCCGGTGTCAAGACTAATTTCGGCTCGATTTTGAGTCGAACTGGGCAGGGGCGACCACCGTGAGGGCTGACAATCGGATTGACAAGTTGCTCTGGATCAACGAGATTCAAGCCGGGGCTTGGGCACTGACAAAGGGAGCGTAACCTGAGGCGGAGGAAGCGCGGAGAACGGCGAGACAGGGCCGGAGCACGGGGAGTTCCGCGGTACCGCAAATTCGACCGTGACAGCCTGCTTAGCGGAGTATAACCAATGCGTCTAAGTCGAATCAGAATTGAGAACTTCCGAGCTCTAAAATCGATCGATTGCCCCCTCGAGAAGATGACGGTGATAATCGGGGAAAACGACGTCGGCAAGACGTCGGTCTTGTACGCTCTGCAGGCATTCTACAGCAACAAGAAGCTCACGAGCAAGAATGATTTCTTCTCTTCACAAACAGATAGAACTATCGTCATTGAAATCGACGTGCAGGATCCGCCGAACCGTGAGCCGTATTCTGCGGCCAAGTGGGAAGACGGCACAGTACGCGTGCGACGAACGTTCGCATTCGATACCGATCCGCTGACGGAAACGATCTCCCGGGACGGCGCTACGTCACAAGTGAGTAAGACCGTGGCCAAGGGAATGTTCCCTGAGGAGAATTTCCACTTTGTCCCGGTGCGTCGAAGCCTTAATGAGCAATTCAGTATGAACAAGACTGCACTGCTTGGGAAAACCGTAAGGGCGCTCATGAAACAGAAGCTCGCAGCGGGTGAGTACTCTCAAACTGAGTCCACACTTCGAAATGCCTTGCTGGAGGCCATCCAGCCAGTTAGGGAGGGTCTTGAAATCTTTCTGAAAGATCAGCTCGGGGATGAATCCGTAGCAATAGAATTCGCGAATCTCCAAATAGATCTGGTCGAAGGTGTCTCATTTGACATTGAGGTAGACGACGCAAGGATGCCCGACATCCCGCTTCCGCAACGCGGCGCCGGCACCCAAAATGCAATGATTCTCGCTCTGTATCGGTTCGTCGCGAAAGCTCAAGTTTCGGATTTCATTTTAGCGCTGGAGGAGCCTGAGAACTCGTTTCACCCAAGGGGACAGCGAGAATTGCTCTCCGCTCTTCAGCGCCTAAGTTCTACTTCCCAGGTCATATGCACAACACATTCTCCGGTTTTCATCGACAGAGTGGACTTCCGATCGAATGTGATACTCCGGAGGCAACAAGACGGATCGACTGTGTCCAACACTCTTGATCCCGCAAAACTCGAGGATGTTCGGAGAATTCTGGGCATTCGCCCAAGTGACGCTCTACTCCAAGGGGGTGGCAATTGCGGGATAATCGCTGAAGGCCCGTCAGAGCAGACTGCTTTCCCCTGGTTTATGAAGTGTTTTGGAATTGACGACAGGAAGCTCGGAATTTCTATCCTCCCACTCGGAGGAAACGACTTTGCGAAGGCCGAGGCCTATGTGAGATTGCTTGACTCGTATAAACTCCCCTGTGGCCTGGTCCTTGACGCCGGATCTGATCCGAAAGGGGACTTCGCTAAACTGCACGCCACGGGCTCTCACCCGATGCTCAAGTTCGTCCACATCCTGACGCGGGGCTCCCTGGAGGACTACTACCCGCTCGCGCTAGTTAAGGAGGCCCTCGGCAATATTACGGGCGGCGCTGTCCAGATCGCAGATGACGACCTGTTCCCCAACCTCAATGGAAAGGTTCGATTGAAAGCAATTTGCAAACGGGTGTATGACAAAGGATACCGCGGCTTGGGCGACGACTATCTCAAAATCCAACTCAGCGCGTGCATCCCGGAGTGGATGTATGACCGCAGCATTCAACCAGACGATGAACTTCGGACCGTTTTTGAGAGCGCGAAGGATGTTGCGACACAGGTTAATTAGTTACTGGAAACTCGGCCGCGCAGGAGCGGTTGACAGTCTCGTGTGTGGGCGACTCGCCAGCCACGGAACGTGCGGCGCGTCGCACTCGCCATTGTCGAGCTCGGCCTCACGCAGGCCTTTCTTTGAGGGAGGTCCATCGTGACCAATCTACTGCTGATCGCAGATCTGGCTCTGCTGGTTGGGATTGTGGTTCTGCTCATACTACTCACGAGAAGATCACGACAAGCTGATATTTCGGCGCTCACGCCGCGGCTTGACGCATTTGAAAAGGCACAGGATCGCACCGAGCGCGCTGTCAGGGAGGAGGTCGCTCAAAGCAGAGACGAACAGGGTAGAGCGGCAAGGGACGCGCGACAGGAGCTCACGGAGGCGTTCAAGGGCTTTGGTGATTCGGTGGTACAACGGATGACGGAAGTTGCTACCATGCAGAAGGTACAACTCGACGACTTCTCCAGTCTGCTCGGCTCCTTCGCCAAAGCGAGCGGCGAACGGTTGGATGGAGTACGTGCTGAATCTGCAACGGGTGCCAAGCAACTGCGTGAGGAAGTGGTGTCGACACTCGGCACCCTCTCCGAGACGATAAACAACACAATGAGTGAACTGGCTGCAGCACAGAAAGCCCAACTCGACACGTTCTCGAGCCAGCTTGTATCCTTCGCCCGGACGAGTGGCGAGAAACTGGACGGCATTCGCACGGAGTCGGCGAGTGGAGCCAAACAACTAAGAGAAGAGGTTGTCGCCACACTCAAGGGAATCACAGAGGCGACAACCAAAGCAATGGGTGAGATGGCCAACGTCCAAAAGGCACAACTGGATTCGATGTCAACTGCCATCGTGAAGCTCGCGGAATCGAACGAGTTGAAACTGGAGGCCATGAGGGGCACGGTGGAGAGCAAACTCCAGAGTATGCAGGTAGACAACGCCAAACAACTTGACCAAATGCGGCAGACCGTGGACGAAAAGCTCCAAGGGACGCTGGAAAAGCGCCTGGGCGAGTCATTCAAGCAGGTCAGCGAGCGCTTGGAGTTGGTACACAAGGGACTTGGGGAGATGCAGACGCTTGCGACAGGAGTCGGTGACCTGAAGAAGGTACTTACGAACGTGAAGACTCGGGGAACATGGGGCGAGGTGCAGCTCGGGATGTTATTGGAGCAGGTGCTCAATCCTGATCAGTTTGCGGCCAACGTGGCCACGAAGGATGGTGGCGAACGCGTCGAATTCGCCATTAGGCTGCCCGGGCAAGGTACGAACAAGGATGAGACGATTTGGCTTCCGATCGATGCCAAGTTTCCAGTCGAAGATTATCAGCGTCTGATAGAAGCTCAAGAGAGGGTAGATATCGATGGAGTCGAGGCGGCAGGAAAGCAGCTTGAGAGTCGTGTGAAGGCATGTGCGTCGGACATTTGCGAGAAGTACTTGAACCCTCCCAGAACCACAGACTTTGCCGTTCTTTTCCTCCCAATTGAGGGACTCTTCGCCGAGGTTATCCGAAGGACTGGCTTGATCGAAGTCATCCAGCGGGAGTACCGTGTCGTTATCGCTGGCCCGACCACTCTATGGGCCATTCTGAGTAGCCTTCAAATGGGTTTCCGGACACTTGCCATCCAAAAGCGGTCGAGCGAAGTCTGGAATCTCCTTGCGGCGGTGAAAACAGAGTGGACGAAGTACGGCGAAGTTCTTGATGCGGTGCAGAAGAAGCTGCATCAGGCGTCAGATACACTCGACAAAGCCAGAACGAGGTCAAGAGCCGTCGGCAAGAGGCTGAAGGACGTGCAAGAGCTTCCTGCCGGTGAGGCCACCGCATTGCTGCCTCTTGATTCACCGGAGGATTATGCCTCGATCGTGGAAGAGGATGGCGCGACCGGGGACGGGGATAGCTAGAAGGGGGGACCCGTGACGATGGCCAGCCCTGGTGAGATATCGAAAATGGCGAGCTCTCAACTTGAAAAAGCTGTTCAGTCTCTGAGGCCGACGGCTGTTTTGGATCTCGGCTGCGGCTGCGGACGTCATTTCACCAGTACGCTAAGTCGTCATTGCGCCCGGGTCGTTGCGATAGACGTCACTCCCCGCTTGTCGCGCTGGCAGGAAGTTTCGCGATCCTCTGGGGTCAGATTCTGTTGCATGGATGCCGTTGCCCTCGGCTTTGCTCGTGATTCGTTTCCGTTGGTGCTCGAACGTGCCTCATTGCACCACATCGCCCATTGGCCCGAGGCGCTCGCGGAGATGATCCGCGTCTTCGCGAATCGCATTTTCCTCGAGGAGCCTGTCGATGATTTGCGGTCGGCGGCGAAACAGAGAACTTATGAGGCTCAGGGTCTCTTCCTGAAGCTCCAGGCAGAGGTCGGATTTCCCCACTTTCGGCACTTGGATCGTGATGCGTTGCTGTCAGCGGTCGCGAGCCGGGCGGTGGTCGTTGAGACCTATCTGGAGACAAGCGACGCTCCAATTGCCTTCGATGAGTTCTTTGAGTCGTTCGGTGAGTTCGCGTCGCAGAGTGACCGGGAGGGATACTGGCTCGAGCGGTTGCAGGAGCTTCGCTCCCGGTTCGGTGGCGCGCCTCTGTGTGAAGACGATACGCTGACCATTATGGCCGCGAAGGGTGGATCCCGTTGAAAAAAGGCCGGACAGGAGTGTCCGGCCGATATCCGATCTATTCGTGGGCCGGACATCCGCCGCGGCGGATCCGGCCTCATTCAACCGCCCACACGGATCGTGTCCCGCGCCGACACCACCGCTGCGGCAACCGCACCGGCGATCTGCCTCGTGTCGACCGTCAGCGGGAACGTCGTTGTGGGCACCTTATAGTTCGCGCCAGGCCGCAGAACAAATGTCGGCGCGTAGGCGACCACGTGGATGTAGTAGACGTCCGGTACCAACTGGCTGGTCTGCGGGTTGTAAAACGCGTCGGGTGTAAAGGTGTACGCGCGAGCGGATCCGGCGACTGCGGACTGGCCTCGTGCGGGAGATCCAGAACCACGTGCCTGAATAGCCGCTATGTAGTTTGCTGCACCGGCGGAGGCGGTCCATTCGATCCGCGGATTGGACTTGTTGGGCTGCCAGACATGCGTGTTCGGGATGAGGTTCGAAATGCCAAAACTGTCCGGAATGACCACCGCTGTCGTGTACTGATACGCCTTGGCGGTGTCGACGGCCTTGATGGAGACGCTGTGGCCATACTGCCATCTGGCGAACGTGTATGTCGAGTCCGCGGTGCCGGAGGACTTGGTGCGAATCGTATCGCCAGCCACAACCACGAAGGCGCCGGCAAATCCCGAATCGTTGCGCAAGAACTCCACGTGCAGGTAATCAGCCTGCGAGTCGAAATTCTTTTCGGCGAGCACCCTTAGGAAGTAGGTGGCGCTCTGCGGTTTGATCGATCCCCCACCACTGCAGCCCGCAAAAATCAACGCACCGGCAATTGTGAGTGCCAAGGAGAACCGGCCGACAATACCTTGATTACGTCTTATCATCTCAAACCCCGTTTCTTCATGCCCTAACCCACTGTATCGGCGTTCCGAAGCGTCCGTTTCAGACAATTCTGTTAGAGATGTCTCTGGGGATGACCCATAACACATTATTTATCAAACACTTGGTCGGTCCTTGGTCCGGCAAGCTGAAGGGCCTCGGCGTTGCTGCAGCGATCCGGCCGTTAAGGCTACTGCGCCGCGCCAGCGTTTCGACAGTCACCCCCTGCCCAAGAGACCGATATCCTTTGGCGGGCATTACGGGCACGCTCTGTGTATCATGTCT
>JAGVEK010000064.1 GCA_020058315.1 Candidatus Zixiibacteriota bacterium | reverse complement strand
TCGCTCCATTCCAGCCGCTGTCGACTTCCGTAGAGCCAAACCCGTCAAACCCATAAAAGTCCGCATAGCGGATACCACCGTCCGCTCCACGATAGATCGCCTGCGGAAACGGATGGTGATAATAGCGGAGTGTGTACCGCTGGAATTCCGCGCCGAGTTTCAATTCGTGACTCGCATGGATCTGGCTGACCAAATCGATCTTGCCCCCCATGTACGATTGTTTCTGACGGAGGTAGTCTTCCCAGACAGACCCTTCGTCCCCGGAGGCAACGAAGCTCCTTTGGATCGTGTCCCCATTCGGGAGGGGCACGTCTATGACCGTGTCGATTACGGGCGTATGAAGAGGATAGGTTACACCGATGGCCAGACTGTCGGGGTCGAGTTGCATGTCGTCCCAGCGCCAGAACAAGTTCCCTTCGTCGAACTGGCGGTTCCCATTGGGCCTCCCGTAACCCCAAAGATCATCGAAGTACACACCGTCGCCCGACTTGTACTCGTCATGCACCGAGTAACCGCGGACGGTATAGAAAGTGCGCGGACTCAGCGTATAAGTGACTTCGCCCCAAAACGCACGGCGCTTGTCCACGGATCGCGGAGCATGCTTGATGTCGAAATGGTACGAACGGAAGTACTCCTTCCAGTCCTCATCGGAGGCAAAAGCTCCGGCCCGAACCACAATCGATCCGATCGGCCTCCAAACCAGCTTCCCGTTCCAGGTCCAAGTCCCGGAACTGTTGTGCGGCAGCATCCCGCCCGCCGTCGCGTGCGGCTGGCGGTCGCCCCTCCAACCGCGCTCCCCAGCCACTGAGAATGTCAAGCGGTCCGAATTGGGAATGAGCGGACCATTCAAGGACAGGCTATAAAGATTGTAATCGTACCGGTCGCCGTGGAAGTTATCAGTGACCGCTTCGGCGGACCCATGGAAACGCGGCCCTCCGTCGCCTGTGCGGACATTGGTGACACCAGCGGATCCCCAGCCGTAGTCGACTCCCATCCCGCCCGTGGCAATTGAGATCTCCTCGATCGCGAAATTGCTGATCCTCGCCGAGGATATGCCCGTGAAGGCGTCCTGCACCGGAACTCCATCCACGTAGTAGATGAGTTCTGAAGCTCCGCCTCCGCGTACATAGATGGCATCGGTCCGGCGATCACGTACAACTCCCGCCTGAAGCGCTGTGATCTCTGCGGGACCGCGCGCGGCGAGTCGCTGAATGTCACCGCCGTTGATGGAATAATTTGTCCCCGGCGTCTGGTCGGATTTCGCGGCGGGCGAGGATCCGTGCAGCAAGGAGGCCCGGCAATCTGCATTTACGGTGTCATCCATGAGCGGATCGGATGACACGACGGTTGTGCGGTTCGTTAATTTCTCTGCACCGCCCGTGACAGACATGGTGATCGAGAACAAGGCGGCCACGACCGATGCCAGTGCGCAACTCGAAGACAAATGCATTTGTCCCTCCCCGGCCAAAGGGTCAGAAATGTACCGCTATTTGCCTATAGACAGCATGTTGCCTCTGGCACGGCAGATCGCAGCAGATTCACCTCCGACCGTGCGAGAGTATAGATACGCGGCGGATGGCTCCCGACGCAATCACTTATTCAGAAGGTACTTGCCAATGGAGATCATCCTCGTGCCTCGACGGTGCATGCCCCCTGCTCGATCGAGGCGCCCCTGCGACCGACGTCGCGGAACTGTTCAGGACGGATGGTCAGATCGCGAAGAGAACAGGCCGGTGACGGTGCGTCACCGACCCCAGCCTCTCAATCATAGTGCGGCAAGCACTTCTTCGAAGTGCCCGTCGACCTGAACCTTGGGAAAGACCCGGGCGATCTTCCCTTCCTCATCGATAATGAACGTGGTCCGGTCCGTTGCCATCCAGGTCCTGCCCTGGAACGACTTCTCCGTCCACACGCCGTATGCCTCGACTGTTTCCTTCAATTCGTCGCTGAGCAAAGGGAAATTGAGGCCGAACTTCTCGTGAAAAACCTCGTGTGAATCAATCGAATCCACACTGATGCCGAGAACGACTGTGTTCCGTTGTTCAATGGCGGCCAGACCATCACGAAATGAGCAGGCCTCTTTTGTGCAACCGGGCGTGTCGTCCTTGGGATAGAAATACAGCACGACTTTCTTCCCGCGGAAATCAGAAAGAGAAATGATGCGCCCATCGTCCGCCGGAAGGCGGAAATCGGGCGCTTGCTGCCCGACCTGCAGCAACTTCGCAGCGGCACCCTCCGGTGGAGGCTCGGACATGGTGGCGGAGGCCTGCCCGCCAGCGACTGCCATGCCCGCTTTGATCAGCCGCGACTTCGTACGCTTCACGACCAGCGCCGCCGGGGCAATCTGCGCGACCGGCCGGGGGGTCTTTGGTTTGGCTTCCACTCTGGCTGTCGTTGTGGCTCTTCCCTTCACCTTGGCGGCCGGACTCTTCGGCCGAGCGGCCTTCTTTCTGGCAACCACTTTCTTCTTGGAGGCAACCTTCTTCTTTGGGGCGACCTTCTTTGCGGTGGACGGCTTGCGAGTTGGCAGTTTCTTCTTCGTCACCGC
>JAGVEK010000146.1 GCA_020058315.1 Candidatus Zixiibacteriota bacterium | reverse complement strand
CGAGATAAGTTCGGATGGTGAAAGCTGGTGCGCCTCGGACACGCGGCGCATCCTGCTCGGGGCGCAAAGCTCGCGAGGCCGGTGTCCTCACCCGCATGACGCTCGACCTGTTGCGGCGCCAACTCGCCCAGCCAGGCAACCTCGGCCGCCCCGTCAAGACAATGGACCTGTCGCGCACCTTCGCGAGGTTACGCCTCCTCTATCCCCCTCCGCCCGGCTCCAAGACACCGTCCGCGCGCACCGTCCTGTCAGACATGAACCCGACCTGGCGCAATTTCGTCGACGTCCTCGGGCTCGAGCGTTACCGCCACTCGTAGCTCGTGTACCCCTCAGGCCCCCCCACCCCACCAGAAGCGGCCCGAAACCTTCCTTTCCCCCGCGAGGGCGGTAAAGTCGGGCTAAAGCTAGAACTACGGTCTTCGGTCGATAATAGCCCACTAACCTTGAGACTCGCCGGTGCGGCTGGCGGAACACCAGCCTGGAGCGGGTGCGGATAGGTGTAGGGGCTGTATCCTGGCCTGGCCGATCCGTTGATGTAGTCACGGCCAGACTGGAGGTAATTTGCAATCCCAAACGAGTTTGGACACCCCGCATCCCAGGCGTCAATGGTTACTCCTCCCGAGTTGTTCCAAGCGTAGATCGGGTTCACGACCTGTCCAGGGCCAATGCCGGGTTGATCCCGAGCCGGGTAGCCTCCCGTGCCTGTCCCGTCGAAGTGGGCCGAGCACGTCCCCTGACCACCACAATCGCCATCCACGACGCACAGGGTTTCACGATTGCCTGAGCAGAACTTTACCCGCTGAGGACTCCCCACCACGGTACAGATCCGGTTCGCGTTCGCCGAGAGATTCGTAGACCCAAGTTCCCAGGCGGTCCCGTCGGACACGTTCCAGCTAAACGTCCCCGTGCACGGCGACGCTCGATACAGCAGGGCGGTGATGCTATACCATGACTGCGTCCCGCCATACGTGTTGTTGTGCCACACGCCCGTCCCACCTCGAATCGTGCCGCCCCGAAATTTCGTAGGCGAGTTGTTCGTGAATGTATTGTTATAGATCTCGAACGAGACAGGGGATCGCATCTGGCCGCTATCCGTCCCGTGGAACCCGATGTGCGCGTTGTTGAAGGTGTTGTGCCGGATCACGAACCGCGCCCCCGAATAGGCGTCAATCGCGTCTTCGTCCGGTGATCCGTAGTTGAACGTACTGTCTTCGACGTAGATGGCTTTATTGGTGCCAAGCGAGAGCGGCTTCTGCCACGAGGTGAAGCCTCCGTCTGTGCTACTCGTCGTGCCACTTGGCGAGACATTCTGGATCGACCCGCTCGTGGCGGTCACGTCGAACGTGACATGGTCAATCAGGCCGTACACCCCAACCGTCGCGATGCCCCGAGACCCAGCCGTCGCATGGAGGATGCGAATATGGTGAATGCGGAACGCCACATCCTCAAACGGTCCAGCGATCGAGATGATCCCGTTGGGATGATCGGTGTCCTTGATAAAGGTAAAGCCCGTCAGGGTCACAAACGCCGCCGCCGTCGCGTTGATCTGGATCGCTTGGCCGGACGCACCCTGATCGGTGATGTTCGTCTGGTCGATCCCGGCGCCTTGCAGCGTAATCCCTTTCCCTGTTGGGACTATCACCGTTGTCGTCCAGGTACAATTGCCGGCGGGCACCAGCACGCGATCTCCATTCACGGCGGCATTGATGGCGGCCTGGACCGCCGAATGCGCGCACGATGCCGCATTGATGTCGGCCGCATGGGAGGGCGTGGCGAGCCATAGCCCAATAACGGAACACAGAAGCGAGAGTGTGCGATTCATTCTGGCTAGCTCCTTTATAGGGCCTTCCAAACGCCATCGAAACGCCAGCGTGGACGGATAGTTCCAGAGGCGCGTGAAGATAGCCTTACTGCACCCTGAGATTCGCCGGGGCGCGGGACTTCCACCCCACCTGTTCGTATGCCCCTAGGTCAGGTGGGAGGTTCCCGAACCTACTCGCGCTCTGAACATCAAATGAGCAATATCCGTGCCAGTGGATAGCAGACGTTCTTCGCTAGTAACACCAGGTGGTTGCGATGAGCACTATCGTCTGAGGAAGCCCGAGCGGGCGGCCAAAGTGACACTGTGTCTGTCAAAGCCGACAATCTGACGAGCAGCGGCGCGCTCACGGGCCGCTGGCAACCTAACCCATATCAAGCGCACATCTCCCTTACTCCCTCCTTTAGTTCTCGACACTTGTAGTCGCGCAACGTCCCTCTCAGCCGCCCTATCTCTGCTCTAGTATAGTGCTGGTAACTTGCGAGAGGGTTCGGGACGTGCCTTATATGCTCGTCTATCATCTCCGCTATTGCTCCGTAAGCAGTGGCGACACCGGTGCCAACGTTATAAACGTCATGTGAGCCCTTCTCCAGAAGATCCAATGTTATGCGGGCAGCATCCATTACATTTATTAGATCTCTAGCCTGCGTGCCGTCTCCATATACCACCAAAGCGGCGCCCTCCTTCTTGGCTCGCAGGAACAGTGTGATGATGCTCGCATAATCTCCCTTCTCATTCTCACCCTCACCGTATACATTGAAATACCTCAGCCCTGTTGTAGTCATCCCGTAGATGTCTTGATAAGACTTCGCCATCATTTCGTTCATCATTTTTGTTTTCGCGTAATGGTTGCTCTGTTTAGACCACTCTATAATAGCGTCCTCGGAAAACGTATCGAGGTAGACAGCGGCACTTGATGCATAGATCAGCTTCCTGCAGCCGCTCTTTGCCGCTGCATCTATGACATTCGCGAACCCGGTTACGTTTATGTCATAGCAATCGACAGGATTCCTCACAAATTCCACGTTTGACGTTACCGCGGCCAGATGGATCACGTAGTCATTGTCCTTTACAACCCGCATCATGCTATCTCTATCGCGGACATCAGCCCTCGTGAAATCGATTGCGATCTCCCTCGCATCTGATCTTTTCCTATCTACTCCAGCAACGCGATAGCCCCTCCTTATCGCCTCCTCGGCCACATGTCTGCCAATAAACCCAGATACGCCCGTTATGACCAAGTTCTTGCTCATACGCTCATCACTGTCCAGAACGTCGGCTGGCGCGGTTTGGACCTGAACCCGTCGCCGAATCCCGGTATCCTTCTCACTACGTCAATTCGCGGAACGCCCGGATCGACTGAGCGGCCCTGGTGCTCTCCTCCGCCGCGTAATCCTCTTCACGGTCGCAGAAGATGATTTGGCTCCCGGAAAATTCGAACTTGAAGGGTACGCGGATCAGGGTGTTGAGCCTCTCTCGCACGTCGCGCTGTTTCGAAGGTGGCACGAACAGCAGAAGGAACCCGCCGCCCCCGGCGCCGAGCAGTTTGCCGCCTACCGCGCCGGCGACCCGCGCCTCTTCGTACATCTCATCCACCTCAGAGTTCGACACGCTGGTACTCAGGCTGCGCTTGGCCAGCCACGATTCATGAAGGAGCTCACCGAATTCCAGGATGTCCCGGTCGCTACTAAGGATTGAGATACTCTCGTCCACCAGATCTTTGATGACACGGAGTTGGCGCCGCCGGTCGTCCAGGCCATTCACAAAGCTTTCAGCGATGCTCGACGCTGTGCGTTTGATCCCAGTGTAAAAGAGCATGAGATGGGAGGCGAGGTCTCTCATGCGGTCGGCGCCGACCGTGATCGGGGCCACGGAGATCTCGCCGTTTTGATGGAACAGAATGTGATTCAAGCCACCGTAGGCCGCCAGCACCTGATCCTGCGACCCGACAGTCTCCTTCAGGACGTCTTGCTCCAGGTGCACGCTCTCCGTCGCGAGGCGATGTTTGCTGACCATTTGCCCTTTGAGCGCGTAGAGGGCGTTCAGCAAACCCACTGTGAAGGTCGAACTGGATCCTATGCCACTGCGAGCGGGGATGTCCGCGTCGTGGTGGATCTCCACACCGCGCTGGATATCCAGAAAACGGAGCGCCTCACGAACAGCCGGATGCACGATCTCATCGATCGTCTGACAATGCTCGACCTTCGCATAGACGATACAGTACCGATGCTCGAAGAAGGGAGGGAGGTAGCGACAGTTAATGTAGCAGTACTTGTCGATGGTCGTCGCAAGCACGGCTCCCCCGTGCTTGCGATACCATTCGGGATAGTCCGTGCCGCCACCGAATAAGGAGATACGAAACGGAGTCCGACTGATGATCATAAACTGCCCCCCCTGCCGTGGCCGGCAGTTGGATTAGGGAAAAGATCGCGTTCAACGAGCCAACAGATAAGGTGTTCGATCGCCAGATGCGCCTCCTGTATATGCTGGGTGTCCGTGCTCGGTACCGAGATGGCGACGTCCGCTAAGCCGGCGAGCACACCGTCAGCTCCGGTCAGAACGACTGAACGAAGACCCGCGGTGTGTGCCCCGCGGACAGCCCGGACCACGTTCGCCGAATTGCCGCTGGTGCTAATGCCGATCAAGACGTCCCCGGGCCGACCCAAGGCTTGGACCTGCCGCTCGAACACCCCGTCGAACCCGCAGTCGTTGGCAAAAGCGGTTAGGAAGGAAGTGTCGGTGGTCAGCGCAATAGCCGGCAACCCAGGCCGCTCGAAGTCCCTCGTCAATCGACTCACGAACTCTGTGGCCATGTGCTGGCAGTCGGCGGCGCTTCCACCGTTTCCGCAAAGGAGCATCTTAGCGCCGGCGCGGAAGGCCTGGACGATGAGGTCAGCCGCCGCGATGATGGCGCCTTCGCACGCCTCAGCTGTTCGTCGTTTGATGTCAGCACTTTCGCGAAGATATGCTCGTACCGCCTCTCGACGGTCAGCATCTGACGGCATCAGCGCTTCTCCCTGGGCCTACCCCACAAATGAGAATTGAGACTGGAGGCATCTTGAACTATCTACCCAACAACTCCGCGTACACGTTTCGGCTCCTCTCAGCGACGATATCCCATGAATGCCGTACGTTCGCATAATCCCGTATCTCTTGCCGCCGATCATCCAGAGTCTTGAATAGATCACTGCCAAAATATCGCGCGAGGGCCTCCGCCAAGTCAACCGCATCGCCGGGTCTACACAGAAAGCCTGTCTTGCCTTCGGTCACGTCATCCCTGATAGATCCCACGTCGGATGCCACTATTGGCAAACCGAAACTGTACGCGAGGAAGAGCACACCACTCTGAAAGACGTGCGTATAAGGCAGTGCCAAGACGTCTGCTGCCTTGAAATAGACCTCGATGTCTTCATCCGGAATATGTTGCATCCTCTGAATGATCCGTCGCTGAGCAGGCTCGCGGCTGATTGCCCGCCGGATATCCCGAATGTACTTCTCAGAGCCCTTCTTCGGCTCACCGGCCACAATCAGCCGGTATCGTGCGTTGCTGGCCGCGAGCCGTAGAAATGCCTCGACCAGGTATTCGAGGCCTTTGTACGGTCGGATCGCGCCGAAAAACAAAATCGTCCTCTCATCCTCTCCGATTCCCAGCTGCGCCTTCGCCTGAGCAGGAGTTAGATGTGTGTCCGGAACAGAATTGTTAATTCCAAAAGGGATGACAGTGACTGCTCGTTCAAGAACACCGAACTCCTGGAGGAGCTCACACTTCATTTTTTCGGTATGCACGAACATATGATCGGCCATCAGATACTGCATCCATAACGTCAGGCGATTGAGGAGTGAGTCATTCGAGTCCCTCCTGCCCTCATTAACATTGTGCACAGTGAGAGCGATTCTTTTCCCCCGTAGTTTGTAGTAAAGCATCAGTAGAGTTCGATCGAAGAACTGAAACTTATTGTTCCACAAGATATGAAAGATCTTCGGCTTGGCAGTCGCCGTGTATCGGATTAGACGCGCATAGTAAACCAACACCCTCGATATCTTCGTAGCGAGACCGGCCTCGCCTTTACTTCCTCGCAGATTGAGAAAGTTCAGCTTGGCAGTACTGTGCAGCTCAGGGCTATCCACCTCGTCGCTGCCGATAACCTCCACGCACACACCTTTTGAGGCAAGCGCCATTGCCAGGCCAAACGCGTACGGCCTGTCGAAGCCGCCTGTGAGTAAAGAGACTTCCATCTCACCGGGCTGCGTCGGCGCCACGTTCTACTATCTCCTCACTCCATGCTGCCTGCGCTTGCGGGGATGTCCGAACCTTGGCGTGTAAGCGTTCTGGGACTCTGCTTATCGCGACGAGAAAGAATATCCATGCCGGCGTCATCATTCTGAAAAACGCCGCCTCTGTAAAGTTATAGACCAACACAACGACGACATACGACAGCCCGAGGCTGCCTGTCGGAAGATTGCGCTGCCACGCAGCGACGGCTGTCCGGTACCCGGTCATTATGACGACGGCGAGCAGAGCCACTCCCGTCCACCCCAAATTCAAGAAGATCTCGAGGTAACCGTTATGAGCCTGGTTCGGGCGCCACGAGTACACGCTCCAGATTTTCTCGAGTCGGGCCCCAAGCCAGAAACTCTCGAAGCCGGTCCCGACCAATGTGTTCCTGGGCAGACTGAGGAGCAGCGTCCAGACTCCAGTCCGGTCAGTGAGCGTCGCGTCTCTTCCCAACGTATCCAGGACGCCTGGGCCGAGGTTGAGGAACAGCACAGAGACGGTAATCCCTAGCAGCACTGCTACGAGGAGGTGTATGAGCATTGGCGCTCGGACAATCGGACGCAAGCTCGCCGCCAAGAGCAAGGGAATCGCTAACAGGAAACACGCTAAGGACGTCATCGAAGGCGTGATCCAAAACAGCCAAAGCACCATCATCAATATGGCACCGTGAGCTACTAGCCGTCGGGCCCGGCCCCTGCCCTCCCGGCCCTGGTAGGCAGCGAGAAAACGCCACGCGGATGCCAATCCGAAGAACAGGCAGATCGCGCCAAGAGTGTTCTTGTTCATCGTGACGCCTCTATAGATCGGCTTCCAATCCCACTCACCATATCCCTTTCCGAGGTCGGGATAATACTTGATGAATAAGATGG
>JAGVEK010000493.1 GCA_020058315.1 Candidatus Zixiibacteriota bacterium | reverse complement strand
ACAGTGGTTTTGGCGACCGATTCCTGTCCCGCGTCGGCGCGAATCCATCACTGCCCATGGTGATAATCCACCCAGGGGGACGGGGGCCCAAACGATGGCCGTCCGCAGATTTTGCTGCGGTCGCCAAGAGACTTCGCGAGAGCGGACAGGTGGAAGTCACGATGGTGTGGGGACCAGCCGACGCCGATCCGGCTCATGAAGTGCTCAGCGCGGCCAAAGGTGCCATTCATTCCGCCGCGATTCTCCCGTTCGCCGACTTGGTTTCCCTGATCCGGCGCGCGACAGTCTTCCTCTCTGGTGACTGTGGCCCGATGCACCTGGCATCCGCGCTTGGCACTCCGGTCGTTGCCATCTTTCTTGTGAGTGATGCCGAAAAGTACCGGCCCCTCGGATCGCGGGACATCGTTCTTGACGCGCGTGCCGGTGCCGTCACCCCTGAGGCGGTCGTGATCAATGTTCGGCGGATCATCGATGACCTCCAGGATACCAAGTCGCAGCGCATTGAGTCGGAAATGACGCCATCGTCCCTGCCGGCGCCGGAGAGCGCTCAATGAGCGCCAAGAACCCGCCGGTCTCCCCCGGCTCCGACCGGCTCCATTCCCTCCGCCGGTTTCTCGGTTACGTCCGCCCCTACCGTGGCTACCTTGTCATGTCCGTGACCGCGACAGTTGTCTACGTGGCTCTGTCAGCTCTGCTGATCTGGATGATTGGCCCGCTTGTCGCCACTCTATTCGGTGGCGCCCCCATCGGCCCGAGCATCCCCGTGGATACAGTCACTTCCACTGGGGTCGCCGCTTGGATCGACCGCATGAAGAATGTGGTTCTCGAAGCGTTTCGGGCGCTGCTCGTCCGTCCCGAGGTGAGTTCCACCCTGGCGCGCATGTGCACCACCATTCTCTTGATCTCGCTGGCGAAGAACATCCTTCTCTATGTGCAGAACATCCTGGTCGCCATCGTCCAGCAGCGCCTCATTCGCACACTCCGCCTCGAGCTGTTCGCTCACTACCAGGACCTCTCCCTGGCGTACTTTGCCAGCACCCGAACCGGCCAGATCATTTCGCGTGTCACCAATGACGTTCGTGTTCTGAACGACATGCTCGATCTCGGCTTCACGCGTCTCGTGAAAGAACCCTTGACCATCATTCTGCTTCTGGCGTCGCTGTTCATCATCAGCTGGAAGCTTGCGCTGCTTACCCTGGTGGTGTTGCCGCTGTCCGCCGCGGTTATGATCACCGTTGGCCGCTATGTGCGACGTTACTCCCAGCGCTCCCAGGAGCGCATGGCCGATCTGCATTCGATCGTCGAGGAGTCCACCGGCGGAATTCGTGTGGTTAAAGCCTTTGGAATGCAGGATTACGAGATCGGGCGTTTCCGCAAAGTAAATCAGTCATTCTTCATCGCGATGCTGAAGATGGCCCGTGTGCGCGTCCTCAATTCCCCGGTCAACGAATTCCTGGGCACGATTGCAGGCATCACGATTCTTTGGTTCGGGGGGAACGCGGTTCTGGCCGGGAATGGTCTCGGTCCCAGTGCCTTCGTCACCTACGTATTCCTCGTGTTCTCCATGATTCAGCCGGTCAAATCACTGGCCGAGATCCTCGCGAAAATCCAGGAGGGACGCGCCGCGGCGGACAGAGTATTCGAGGCGCTCGACACACCCGTGGACATCGCTGATCTGCCTGGTGCACGGCCGATGACCGGCTTCCGAGAGGGGATCTCCTACGAGAATCTGAGCTTCCGCTATGACACTGGCCCCTGGGTCCTCCATCAGATCAATCTGCAGATTCCCCGTGGCCGGTCAGTCGCCCTAGTTGGTCCTTCCGGCGGCGGCAAATCGACACTCTGCGATCTGCTCGCCCGCTTTTATGATCCCAACGAGGGCCGGGTCGCGATCGACGGAGTCGATTTGCGTGACATGACCATCAATTCCATCCGCGCTCATCTCGGCGTTGTCACACAGGAGATCATCCTTTTCAATGACACGGTGGCGAACAATATCGCGTATGGCATGCCGGATGTGAGCCGGGACCGCCTGCGCCGTGCCGCCCAAACCGCCAGCGCGCTGGAGTTCATAGAGCAGTTGCCCGAGGGTTTCGATACAGTCGTCGGTACACGTGGAGTCAAATTATCCGGAGGTCAAAGGCAGCGTATCGCCATCGCCCGCGCGATCATGCGCGATCCGCCGATTCTCATCTTCGACGAAGCCACGAGTGCACTGGACACAGAATCGGAGACGGCCGTCCGCCACGCGATTGCCAATTTGCTCCAGGATCGCACCGCGCTGATCGTCGCCCACCGCCTGTCAACAGTTCGCGATGCGGATTCGATTGTCGTCATCGACGGCGGACGCATCATTGACACTGGCACGCACGATGAACTCCTCGCGCGCGGCGGACTCTACCGCCGTCTCTATGATTTGCAGTTCGATGACAGCCGGCTTGCCGGTGCCCACGACCGTTGATGCTCGCAAATGAAAATCATCTCCTCCATTGCCCTCGATGGCCGTAGCGCCGGAAGCTGGTACGCGGTCGAGATTGCGCACCGTCTGCAGGCTCGTGGTCACGACATCTTGTTCATTCCCCGTCCGAAGGGCAGCACCATCGCGATGGCGCGCGAAGCTGGCCTTACGGTGATCGATGATCTGGACTTGGACGAGAGATCACCCAGGCAGATATATCGCAATCTTCGTCGTCTTACCGGGTTAGTCCGCCAATATCGCCCCGATGCTGTCCTGGCCCACTGGGGCGAAGATCACGCTCTCTGGGGACTCGCCAAATCAGTGTCAAGGCCACGGCCAGCCCTGATCCGTGTGCGCGTACTGGATCCCAAGCCGCCCAAACGTCACCCTCTGTCGCGATGGCTGCATCGCAGCGCCACGGACATGATCGTGACATCCAATCAGCGTCTCGCCGCGGCTTATCGAACGCGCCTGAAGATTCCCCCGGACAGATTGCAAATCATCCCGGCCGGCATTGAGCCATCCGCGTGGAGCGGAGAGCGTGTCACAGAAGATCATCTGCGGAAACTTGGGATACCCGCTGGTTGTTCGGTCGTGGTTCTTCTGGCACGATTCTCTCCCGTCAAGGGTCATCGCGTCATGTTGTCTGCGATTCCGCATATCCGGCGGCAACATCCTGACGCCCATTTCCTCTGGCTCGGTTTCCCCTCGGAGTACCGGGCGGACATGTTCCAGCGCTGGTTTGTCGAAGGCAATCTGGCAGACCATATTACGGTCGTCGAAACCATGATCCCCGATCTGTACGCCGTGCTCTCGCAGTGCGCGATTGGAGTCGTGGCTTCGATCGGTTCTGAGTCTGTCTCCCGGTCTTTCCTTGAGTACATGCTCTGCGGGATCCCCGTGGTGGCGACCGACGTCGGCGGTGTTCCGGACATGATGAGACAAGGCGAATTCGGCCGCCTCATTCCCCCCGACAACGCGAAGGCATTGGCCGAAGCGATTTCATTCCTGCTGGACAAACCCGCGCTCAGGGTCGAACTGGGTAAGAACGCGCGCGCCCATGTGCTGCAGCACGCCACATGGGACCAGCGTGTCGACCAGTGGGAGGACTTGCTCGATCGCACCGTTTCACGCGTCCGTGGTGCCACGGTCCTCAGAGGCAGCCCTCAATGACGCAGGAATCTGGCCAGATGCCGCCTGCCGCTACCAGTACGGAAGGATCAACCGCCGGGAGCCGTGCGCAACTGCGCGGCCTCTCCGCCGTTATGGTCGCCAAAGACGCCGCCGCCACGATCGAAGCTGCACTCAGCTCCGTCGGGTTTTGCTCCGAGATCATCGTCATCATTGATGATGATTCTTCCGATGCAACCGAATCAATCTCGCGCCGCCTCGGCGCACGTGTCGAAATCCGCCCCTGGCGCGGGTACGGCCCTTCCAAGCAGGACGCTGCGGCGCTCGCCACAGGACAATGGATACTCTCAATCGACTCGGATGAAATTGTGTCTCCGGAACTTGCCTCTTCGATTGCCAACGTGCTGTCGCGCGACGATCCGCGATACGCCGCCTATGCCCTGCGCCGCCGGACCCGCTACCTGGGACGCTGGCTGCGCCACGGCGACTGGGGGCGCGACCGTGTCGTGCGCCTCTTCCGTCGCGACGCCGCACAGTTCAGCGGCGACCAGGTCCACGAATCTGTCGTAGCTTCAGGGGAGAAGCCGCTGCTCGAAGGCTGGCTGTGGCACGAGGGTGACCAGACAGTGGAATCGTATCTCGCCCGTCTCAACCGCTACACCACACTTGCGGCAGATTCACTGCACGCCTCCGGTCACCGGGCCACGTGGTGGTCGCTAATTGCCCGGCCCGCTTTCAAATTCCTCCAGGCATATGTCCTTCGTGCTGGATTCCTGGATGGTTGGCAGGGCCTCGTTCTCGCGTGGTTCTCGAGCGTCTACGTCTTCACCAAGTACGCCAAGCTGCTCCGCCTGAATCGCGAATCCAAGTAGACTACTGCCATCTCACCACTTGGCCGGGTATTCCAAGGTAGATATATTGTCGCCATCCCCAGTTCTCCCGGCACGGATGCCCCATGGATAACGTCCTCATCACCCGCACAGACCGCCTCGGCGATGTCATCCTCTCGCTGCCCGTCGCTGCGGCGATCAAGACTGCAAACCCCGGGACGAAGATCACATTTCTTGTCGCCGAGCCGGTGGCCCCAATCGTGACTCTCTGCCCCTGGGTCGATGATTGCCTGACAATCTCGAATACGGTGAACCCCTCATCGGTCGTAGCCACGCTGCGTGAGCGTGCTTTTGATGCCGCGATTTGCCTGTATCCGCGTCCCCGGGTCGCCTCATGGCTGAAGCAAGCACGAATCCCGCTGTGTGTCGGCACCGCCCGCCGCTGGTATTCCTACCGCTTCAACCGGCGTGTCAACATCTCCCGTGCCCGAAGTAACCGCCACGAGCGCGACCTTAACCTCGAGTTGCTCCGGGGTTTGGGATGGAATCAGTGGACCACGGTCGATCCGGTCTGTGTCCCCTCTCAAGACTCGCAGCGCGCCGCACGTATAATCCTTGAGAAGGCCGGGATCGACGCCCAGCGGAAGCCCATTGCCGTGGTCCACCCGGGTTGTGGTGGCTCGGCACGCAACTGGAAACCCGAACGGTATCGTCAGCTATGCCAGGCACTGAAGGAAAGCGGTATGGTAGTCTTGGTCACCGGGACGGATTCCGAACGCCCGCTCGCAGCGGACGTGGTTGGGGAACTCAGGGACAGTATCGTGTCAGTCGCCGGGGCCACCAATCTGCATTCCTTGGCGGCCCTCTTGCAGCAGGCTTCGGTCGTCGTCGGTCCCTCGACGGGACCGATTCACCTCGCCGCAGCCGTCGGGACACCGGTTGTCGCTCTCTTTGGCCCCGTGCGAACGACCGGACCAAACCGCTGGGGGCCGCTCGGCAAAGGGCACCAGGTCTTCGTTCCACCCGTGGATTTGTGTGACTGTCGTATTGACCATTGCCGAGTGGGGGACTGTATGGATATGATACCAGCGGACGCTGTGGCGGGGGCCGTCATTCGTGCGGTGCGCGCAAACACGCCCGCCCACGCATCCGATCAGAACGCGCGAAAGGCGCCGAACCGTCCGATCTAAATAATGGCTGAGTCGAGTCTGCAAACCAGGGCGAATACCCAGCACCCTGATATGAACCTGGCGGAATTCATCATCCGTGTCGAGGCCGAGAAGGCCAACGTCGACATCGAGCTTGTCCGGCGGGCCTACGAATTCTCTGAGGCGGCGCACCGCGGCCAGAAACGAGAATCGGGCGAACCCTACCTCAGCCACTGCGTCGCCGTTGCCATGATCCTCGCCGAACAGCGGCTCGACTCAGCCACGATCGCCGCCGGACTCATCCATGATGTCGTCGAAGACACACCGTATGGACTCGAAGCAATCCGCTCCCGCTTCGGCGAGGAGATTGCTCAGTTGGTCGACGGCGTCACAAAAATCGGTGGCATCAAATACCAGAGCCGCGCCGAACTCCAGGCCGAGTACTTCCGAAAGATGCTCCTCTCGATGGCTCAGGACATTCGTGTCATCATCATCAAGCTCGCCGACCGTCTCCACAATATGCGCACGCTGGATTCGCTCGCCCCCGATCGGCGTAAACGCATCGCCGAGGAAACGCGCGACGTTTACGGCCCCCTGGCCCATCGCTTTGGCATGGCGCGTCTCAAATGGGAACTGGAGGATCTCTCGCTGCACAATCTCCAGCCGGAGATCTACAACGAACTGCACCGCAAGGTCGAGCTCTCCACGGAGGAACGCGACGCCTACATCGAAGAGGTTAAGCAGCCCTTATCAGAAGCGCTTGCCGGCGAAGAGCTCACGGCGACCATCACCGGCAGGGCCAAACATTTCGACTCGATCTACCGCAAGATGGTCAAACGCGCCAAGAAGTTCGAAGAAATCACCGATTTGATTGCCATTCGCGTGATCGTCAAGACCGAACGCGATTGCTATCACGCATTGGGTGTCGTGCACACGCTCTGGACCCCTGTTGGCGACCGCTTCCATGATTACATCGCCACACCCAAGACCAACATGTACCAGTCGCTGCACACGACCGTCATCGGCCCGCGAGGCCGCATGGTCGAAATCCAGATTCGCACCCATGAAATGCACTACGCTGCCGAGTACGGCATCGCCGCGCACTGGCTCTACAAGGAAGGCAAACGCGAACTCGATCATTCCGACCAGCAGATGAGCTGGCTCCGCGAAGTGCTCGAATGGCAGAAGGAAACCCATGACCCCAAGGAATTCCTGGACTTCTTCAAGACCGACTTGTTCCACGACGAAATTTACGTGTTCACCCCCAAAGGCGATCTCATGCCGCTGCCGCGCGGCGCCACTCCCATTGACTTCGCCTACGCAGTCCACTCCGAAATCGGCCACCGCTGTGTCGGCTCGCGCGTCAACGGACGGATTGTTCCCCTGACCCATGAGCTGTCGTCCGGTGACGAAGTGGAAATCATCACCGGCTCGCACGCCAATCCGTCACGTGACTGGTTGTCCATCGCCAGCACGGCAAGAGCGCGGGCCAAGATCCGCCAGTTCCTGCGCAAGACCGGCTACGAGCAGTCTCTGGAATTGGGAAAGGACATTCTGACGCGCGAACTGAAGCGTTTCCATCTCCCCATGCCCAGCGACACCGAATTGACTGATCTGGCGATGTCCATGTCCTTTCTCGACAGTGACGCAATGATCGCGGCCTTGGGCTCTGGGACTCTCTCCATTGTCGTCCTGCGGCATCGCCTCATGCCCCCGGCCGCTGAGCAGAAGCGTCCCTCAGTCGTCCAAAGGTTCGTGGACCGGGCACGGCGCCCGCGCGGCATCCTGATCCAGAACATGGACAACATGATGTTTCGCTTCGCGAACTGTTGCCAGCCGGTACCAGGGGAGAGAATCGTCGGCTTCATCACCCGTGGCCGCGGCGTGACCGTCCACAGCGCCAATTGCCTCAATGTCGCCTCCGCGATCGACCACCCGGAACGACGGCTGGCTGTCGAATGGGATGTCACTTCCGACCAGGTCTTCCTGGTACGGCTGGTCCTTGGTCTCGAAAATCGCAAGAATCTGTTGCGTGATGTCACGCAGGCCATCTCCGAAACCGAAACCAATATCTGTTCGGCCTCCGTCGATGGTGATAAATCCACCGGAACCGGTCACTTTGTCATCCAAGTGAAGAACCTTCGTCATCTCAATGAGGTTGTCAGGAAGATTCGGGGTGTCCCGGGTGTATTATCCGTCGAACGATCCTCGGATCGCCAGGGATTGGATGATGGGAGTGACGCAAATAATGACCGGCAGGGATAAAACCGTCACATTGAAGACCACCCGTCCTGTGGGTGCCTCGCCAGGAGCACGTCCCGCTTGCGGATCCGCCGGGGCGGACGGATGGTGGGGTTCTTCGCCTGAATCCATAACCCGGGGATTTCCACCCCAAGATCGTCTGGAATGAGACACCGCCGATACATCCTATCACTCCTTGCCGTTGCTGTGATCGCTCTCACTGCCGGCGACGCCACCGCGCAGTATTACTTTGGCAAGAACAAGGTTCAGTTCACCAACTTCGACTGGCTGGTTCTCTCGACCAAACGGTTTGATATCTACTTCTATGACAGCGAGCGGGAACTTGCCCAGGTGGCGGCCGAATCAGCTGAACGCGCCTACGATGTCCTTGCCGACCGGTTCAGCCACCGGGTTGGGGAACGAATCCCTCTCATCATCTATTCCTCGCCCGGATTCTTCTCGCAAACCAACGTCGTCCCGGACTTGCTGCCCGAAAACGTCGGCGGATTCACTGAATTCATGAAAGGGCGGGTGGTTCTCCCTTTCAATGGGTCGCACGCGGAATTCCAGCGCGTCTTACAGCATGAGCTTGTCCATGTGTTCACCTTCTCGAAACTGACAGCCGTCACCCGGATGCACCGCCAGATGAGGCCTGCCGGCCCTCCCTTATGGTTTACCGAAGGGCTTGCCGAATTCTATTCGCGCCCCTGGAGTGCCGATGCCGACATGGTGCTGTCGGACCTCGTCCTCTCGGGACGGCTGACGAATATCGCTGGTTTGGAGGAACTGTCGGGCACCTACCTGATGTACAAAGCCGGCGAATCGTTCTTCCATTTCGTGGCCGATGCGTACGGCACAGACTACGTTCTTCGTCTCTTCGATAACTGGTGGCGCGGGAGCGATTTCGAAAACATCGCACGCGTCACCTTCGACAAATCGCTCGAGGAACTCGGCATCGAGTGGGGCTACTGGCTGAAGAAGAAGTACTATCCCACGATTCAGCACGCCGAACTGCCCGACCGTCTCGCCCAGCAGGTCACGCACTCCGGCCATAATGTCAAGGCTGTGCCTCTGCGGCTCAACGTCGGCGGTCGCACGGAAGACTGGATCGTCTTCAAGGGAAACCGCCTCGGCTATGCCGGGTTGTACATGACCGATGGTCTGATCTCGGGCCAGCGTTTCGAAACTCTGCTCAAAGGCGAGAGAACCCCGCAGTTTGAATCGCTTCACCTTCTGGGTTCGTCGCTCGATGTCGCGCGCGATGGCCGCGTGCTCTTCTCCTCCAAGCGTCAGGAACGCGACGTTCTCTACGTGCTCGACCCCTCACAGAGGCGCGTGACGGCAGAGTACAGGATGGATTCGCTCTACGTCGTGTCCTCGCCGGCGTTCTCCCCGGATGGATCCAGCGCCGTCTTCTCAGGTTGCGGGATGGATGGGATCCACGACCTGTTCCTGTTTGAGTTCAGTTCCCGAAAGCTCCGGCGCCTGACGAATGACTGGTACCACGATGCCGATCCGGTCTTCACTCCCGATAGCAGTGCCCTCGTCTTCTCCTCCGATCGGGGGCAGACCGGTCAGCAGGGTTTCATGAACTTGTATTCGTACCGCCTGTCCGACGGCAGAATCGAGCCACTGACCGAAGGGTCTTTCAATGATCGCAACCCGTCGTTCTCCCCCGACGGCAACTCGATCGTGTTCACCTCGGACCGCAACGGGCGTTTCAACATCTATCGTCGCGCCAAAACCGGCGCGGTCGACCGGCTGACCGATCTGGTCACGGGCGCTTTCGATCCCCGCTATCTGCCCGATGGCAAAGGAATCGTGTTCACCGGCTACCAGAACGCATCCTTCCAGATCTTCAAAATGCCCTTGCCCGAAACGACCGTCACGGTCACAGTCACATCCCCTGATTCCGCCGCTCGGTCCGGCTGGGAGCCAGTGCGTGCGGGCGGGGAATTGGCGCGGGGCGCCGTCAGCTATCGCAATCGCTTCTCGTTCGATATTGCCCAGTCGGCGGTCTCCTATGACGCCCTCTACGGAACTGTCGGTGGCTTCCAGACCGCACTGACGGATGTTCTGGGAAACCACCAGTATTTCTTCCTGCTGGCCAATAACGCCGAGACCAAAAACGAATTCTTCAAGAGCTTCAGCGTGGCGGCCACCTACATCAACCGGGAGCATCGTCTCAACTACGGCTACGGTGCCTTCCATCTTTTTGATCGATTCACCGATCCAATCGAAGGCAATCTGACCGAGCGGTTGTATGGCGCAGTTGGATACGCCGGCTATCCGATCTCGAAATTCCGCCGGATCGAAGCATCGCTTTTTCTCCGCCAGTCGGAACGTGAAGATTTGAGCACCGGCGGCCCGACCCGGAAGGCCATTCTGGCGACACAATTCGTATCTCTGGTTCACGACAATGCCCTCTGGGATATTTCCGGCCCGATCGATGGTGAACGGGTCATGATCTCCGCCGGGTTCACCGGTGATCTGTCGGGTTTTCGCTCATTCAACAGACTCCTGATTGTCGATGCGCGCAAGTATTTCCGTCTGGGCCGCTACTCCGCTGTCGCCACCCGGTTGATGGGGCATTTCTCGGCCGGCCGCGAGCCGCAGCGGCGCTATCTGGGTGGAAGCTGGGATTTGCGCGGGTACACGCGTCGCGGTCAATATGCCCGCAACGTCATTCTCTCTTCCAATGAACTGCGTTTCCCCATGATTGATGCGCTGATTGTGGGTTTGCCTATGACCAGTATCGGACTGCAGGCAATCAGGGGTGCCGTGTTCTTCGATGCGGGAAATGCGTGGGAAAGCGACTTTGGCCGCCTCCAGGGAGCAATGGGTGTTGGTGCGCGCGTCGCGCTGGGTTATCTTGTCGTCTTGCGCTTCGACTGGACAAGGCAGACGGATTTCAAGAAGATCGCTCCCAGAACCCGTTTTGAATTCTTCTTCGGATGGAATTTCTGAATACCTGCCGATCCCGCCGTCACCGTCTGACCCGAAATCACCCCGGTCCTTCCTGCGGCGAATCTCGTAACGTATCGCCGAAGGGGTCGTTGAAAAACCCCGATCCATCAGGACGACGGTTTGATTGCACGGGTGCCACGGACAAGGAGGACCGAGCGGCTTTTTTGCTCGGTCCTCCTTGTCCGTGTCTTTCTTCGGATGAGGAGATAAGTACACGGGCCAATGGACTCACCAAGAAGCCAACCCTGATGATGCGGGTGCTCGTCACTGCCCGGCGCAGGCGCTGGCCGGTCTGGAGGCCATCGTTTCTGCGCAAATCACTGCCGCTTTGCTGTTTCACGATCTTTCTGCTTCTTGCTCTTGCCGGCTGCGGACTCCGTCACGCACACCTCAATCCCGGCCCATCTGCACCCGGCGATTGGCAGGTTCTTGGCAGCAGCACCCGGAACACAGGTGCCGCCGATCCCCGTTCCATCCCGAATCAAGTTGATACACTGCTCTGGCGTCACAAGACCAGTGGTGTCGCGTCCACGGAACCGATAGTCCGTGGGGGACTACTCTACTACCCCGGACTTGATGGTCGGCTCGAGATCTACGATGCCCGTCTTGGCAAACGGCTGGCGCGCGTCGGTTTCAAGGGACCGGTCACTGGTGTCGTGTTCGATGATTCTGGATTCGTGGTTGCGACCGATCAGAACGAACGCCGGCTCATCTTCATGAGCTACACCCCACTGGCGCGACGATACTCCCTGTCCATTCCGACCTCCGTCGTGTCCCCACGCCGCCTCGATGATGGCTCTTTTGTCGTAGCGGCGCTGAACGGACGGGTCGTCAGATACGATTCGCTTGGCAATGTGCTCTGGACCGTTGAAGCCAAGGGTCCGATCACAGCGGCGCCGGTGGTGCTCGACTCCGTTATCTTCATTGCCGCAGGACACTTCGTGAGCGCCCGCCACGTTGGCGATGGAGGACAAATCTGGGCGCACCAGGCTTCCGGCGCCATCCTTTCCGCTCCGGCGCTCGGCGACCGCGCCTACTTTGGTTCGACCGACTCCCTTCTCTATGCTGTCAACATCACGACAGGTGTAATGGAGTGGTTCTTCGCCGCCCGAGGGCAGATCGTGGTCTCGCCCGTGTTGGGACCGGGACGTGTCTATGTCGCTTCCAACGATTACCGCCTCTACGCGCTCGACGCGGCCACGGGTGATACAATCTGGTCCTACGATACGGGCGGCCCACTGACCACGCGACCGACACTCGCGGGCGGCACACTCTATGTCGGAACGCAGAAAGGCGAGCTTCTCGTTCTCGACGCTGGCACAGGAGCCTTGAAGCGTTCCTTCTCGCTCGATGGACCGGCGACGACGACCCCAGTTGTTGCAGGCGGCTGCGTCTACATTGCCGACGCCAAACGACGCCTATACTGCTTCGGCGCGCACTCCAACTGATTCTCGTGTCTTCCTCCGTGCGCCGTGAGATCAGACGGTCGTTCGGAAACGGATCTCTCGCCTCAAATCTCGGCAGGTAGTGGCAAATGCCACGCCACTGCCATAATGGCATCAGAACAACTACATACTGCCAATATGGCCGTGTAACGCGCCATTATGGCATTGTGGTGAATCTCGCCATCCTGATACAATCTCATGTAATGCGTTGTCGTTAACTGCCTTATGTGTCCTATGTCGCAATTGGCACGCCCAATGCTACGTATCACACCGAATGTTGAGCGTCAACCGAATCACTATTAACAGAAAGTAAGGAGGAACAAACCATGTCAGTCATCAGATGCGAACCCAACCGGAATCTCGTTCCGTTCTCAGCAGTCATGTCCAACGTATTCGACGAATTCCTTCCGGGTTTCATGAGCCGATGCGAGATACCGTCCGTGGCCATCCGTCCAGCAGTTGATGTTGTTGAAGAAGAAGACCGCGTGGTGCTCAAAGCCGATATGCCCGGCCTCGAAAAAGGCGATGTCAAGGTCGTGGTTCATGACGGGCTCCTGAGCATCGAAGGCTCCCGCAAGGAAACCCGCGACGAGAAACGGCAGGGGTTCACTCGCTCCGAACGATTCACCGGAACATTCTCCCGCTCGTTCAATCTCCCGTCTT
>JAGVEK010000454.1 GCA_020058315.1 Candidatus Zixiibacteriota bacterium | reverse complement strand
TGCGCTTGGCGGTTGCGCCTTCGCCGGAGACGGTGAGGCGGTAGAAATAGACGCCAGAGGCGACTGAGTTGCCGTGCTTGTCGGTGCCATCCCAGATGACTTGCTGCCGGCCTGCGGTTACGGATTCATTGAGCAGAACGCGGACCTGGCGGCCCAGAATGTCAAAGACCTCCAGCCGGACTTCACGCGGGCGGCTGCCTGCGAGTGAGAATGGGATGACGGTTCCGGCATTGAACGGGTTCGGGTAGTTCTGCGATAGTTCGAATCTTTCGGGCACGCCTGATTCTGCGATACCGGTGCCCGGCTCATCGTCCACGCCGGTCGGGATGTTGCCGTCAAGCCAGTTCAATACCGGGGTCAGCGCCTGTATCCGGGTGTTGAACGGGAATTCGCCTTGATCTTGCGTACTGGTGATCGCTTCAAAACCGAAGGCGAAGAAGACCGCCCGGTATCCGTTCTTTTCGATGTGGACGGCGGCGATGCTGTCGGGATCAAAGAAGTAGGTGTAGCAGACGACTGCTTGCGAAGCGGGCCGGAGATTGAGGATATCGTGCGACTTCTGATTGTTCGCCCCGTCCGCAGCCGAGCCATTCAAGTTCAGTCCACTACTGATCGGACTACCACTGATCCCGGCAACCACCGCGGGCATCATCTCATTCCGGCCGTACCGGACGCCGAAGTAGTCGAAGAAGAAAGATGAATCAGGGCCAGTCGTCAAGTTTTCGGCGATGTCCTGTCCAGTGATGAACAGATGGCCATTATTGTCCAGGTAAGACTTCATGGCCAGAACGGATGCAGGCGTGGGACTGATGCTGTTGCTGTCGCCGGTCATCCAGATCACAACAGGGTAGGCCAGGAGTGTGTCCCCGGGCGGCGTGCCCTTGACCGCCACATTCCACGTGCGATAGACTTCTCCCATCGCGGTCAGGGCATCCTTGAGTTTGATCTCACGGCTGCCGCCGCGATCATCATCAACAATCAGCTCATGCGGGCGCCCGATCTCGAACTTCGTGGTGTAAACCCATCGTGACGCACCCCCAGAAGCGGTGATCGTAAACTCGAAGGTCACGATTCTTGAGCGGTACACCGAGGGGACATTGATGAGAATGGGTTCAGCAATGTTGCTGACCGTGGCTATTGAGCCGATGCTGGCGACATGAAACGTGCTGTCGAGTACGACCAGTCCCGAACCCGGGGCACGCACGGTGACGTCGATATCAGTGGCTGCCTGCCAAAGATTGGCAAGACTGAAGACGAGTCTGAAGGTTTCCCCCGGTTCGGCGACGCCGTTGTTGTTTCCCGCCGGGTCACTGAGCACATAGCCCGACGTCTGCAGGAAGGGGCGGGAGAAGACAACATCGATATTGGCGGTCATGACGGCAGCGGGGGCCGAGATATTCCAGACGGCAACCTGCGTGACTCCATTCTGGTAACTGTGACTGGAGGGATAACTCAAGTCATCGAAGCCGGCGGAGTCTGAGTAGTAGGGATCGCCACCATCACCACTGTTGGAGGTGTTCTGCTCCAGATTGTAGTATCCGTCCGCCTGCTCGAGCGCCACCATATAGTGCGCTGAACCATAGTTATTGACACCCTGGATCCACTGATAACGGTTGCTGGTCATGAGTGGATCGATATGGTAGATGAGCAGACCCTTCCCCGGCAGATAGGAATCGAAACCGGTCTTCTGTCGGTTCTCTACGAGAAAGTATTGCGAGTTGCTGAGGATCAAACCGCCCTTCCACAACTTGAAGATCGTGGGTGAGGTCTCGATCTGGGGGATGGACACTCCTGTCAGATTGGTGCTGGGAGTTGTTGCGGGAGTGGGAGCGGCGAATCCGAGCCTGATCCGGCTCCAGGCATCGGGGTGGGCGGGAGACTGCCCCAGCACACCGGGAGGGCCGTTGTAGTTGCCGGTGGCCATCAGTGACCAGGCACCGAGCCCCCAGGACTCCGGGTCGGGCGCCGAGTCGAGATCATACAGGTCAATCAGTCCAAGGATGTGCCCCCACTCGTGGCAGAAGACACCGACTGAATTGAGCCCACCGTCCGGGGCGCCGGATTCCTCCGGCTGGATGGTGTAGTTATTGATCAAGACGTTGTCGTATTGCTTGATGAGTGTCGTTCGATATCGGTGGGACTGGATCAGGGTGCTGTCGCCGGTTTCCTCGTACCCCGGTCCGGGGAAGACGATCATCACCCCGTCAACATATCCATCGTGGTTATTGTCAAACTGTGAGAAGTCAAGGTAAGGTGCGGCCGCATCGATGGCGTGCTCGGCGAGCCGGGCGGCGTTCTGGGGGTATTCTCCCATCCCCATCAAGTTGTCGACATAGTAGGCGTATGTCTCAGGCATCCGGAACCAGCCGACCACGGTGCCGATGACGTTCATCTGTCCGTAGGAGATTTCTGAGAAGTACTCCGTGAGCGATCCGGTCGGGTTCTCCTTGCCGGTGGAAAACAGCAGACTGTCGAACATTGTGGGGGTGGAGGCGATCTTGCCGCTGTCTGCGCGGTTATCGCTGAAATCCACGAGAATACAGGGGATGCGGTAGTCGTAGGACGCGGCACCGGCGGCCATGTGAGGGATCGAACCTGTGGTCGGTTCGACGGGTGCATCGAATCCTCTGGCGCGCGCGTCCGACTGCAGATTGAGATACCATTCCCAGCGACCGTGTGCCTTGAGGCTGTCTACGACCTCTGGAACCAACGCCACCGCCGAGGCGGTCGAAGGTGCGACAAGTGCCTGTAGAACCACGAGCGCGGTTACTGCGAAAAACTGAATGGAGTGTTTTGAACAATTGAGTGTCATGAGCATCCTACCGGATGAGGGCCATTTTCCTGGTGATCGACCCCTGTGTCGTTTCAAGGCGATACATGTAGATACCCGATGCCACACTCTGGCCACGGGAATCAGTGCCGTCCCAGATAACCGAGTTCGTGCCAGCCGAGTTCCAGCCATCAGACACCGTGCGCACGTGCTGACCGAGCAGATTGAAGACGTCGAGGCGAACCCTGCCATCACGCTTCAAACTGTAGGAAATCACGGTTGAGGGATTGAATGGATTGGGAAAATTCTGATTGAGTTGCGCGCCCGGCAGCATGGCCGCTCCGCCCTCTCCCTCATTGATGCTCGTATACTCCTGCCAGCGGCGGCGCGCATCACCGGCGGCCTGGACAAACTGCTGCGGAGAATCCGCCAGGATCAACGCCACGGCAAAAACAATTTCTCCGGATGGCGCGAGCGTCACCGGCGTGCCGGCGGCGATTTCAAAGAGGTCGCCCTGCAATCCGTCGGGAGAATTGCCGCCTGGATACAGGAGAGCAGATTTCTCGGATTGTGTGAACATGCGCTTGCCGCCGGGCGTGTTCTGGCAGAAACGGAGAGTTGCGAATGGGGCATTGAGCGGAACAATACCGGCAACGATCCCGGTGCCGGAGGCGGCGTGGTAGAAACCGTTGGAAGCGGAATCCTGACAGGCATATTCGTTCATTGCCCCCGGCAGCGGCAGATCAATGTCCAGCAGCAATCCACATTGCAGGCTGTCGATGGGAACTGCAGAGCGGTTGCTGAGCGTCCATTCAAGGAGCGCCAGGCGTGTGTCAGCGGAGCCGGAAAACATGGTAACGGTCTGGGTAACGCTGACCCCCACGGGATAGCCGGCGTACCGGTCATCGAAAGAGGTGGATGCGTCGCTGACGCCGTCGGGATGCGTCGTGAGAGTAATCGAATCGAGAGGGTTGAAATCGAACGGGCTGGTTCCATCGGCACGCCGTGCGGCGTCGGAGAGATGGCCACCAGCGGAAGTGATCATCAGCGCACCTTCATAGAGAATGTTCGCGCCGCCACTCGCCAGATGCCAGCCGCCACCCGCATCAATGAGGGAACCCCTGCCCATTCCGAGCTGGCCGAGGTTCGACACTCCCAGAGACATTTGCGCGTTAGCAACCGACCTGACCATCCCCTGCTTCGGCAG
>JAGVEK010000304.1 GCA_020058315.1 Candidatus Zixiibacteriota bacterium | reverse complement strand
GGCACGCTGTTTCTCGATGAGATTGCCAACGCCTCCAGCGCCATCCAGGCAAAGCTCTTGCATCTGCTGCAAGAGCGCGAATACCGGCGGGTCGGCGATGACCGCCCACGTCCGTGCAATGTTCGCATCATCGCCGCCACCAACCAGCCACTGCCCGATCTCGTCGCGCGCGACCGTTTTCGTGGCGATCTCTACTACAGATTGAAGGTGATCGAACTCGAGTTGCCATCCCTGCGCGATCGCAAGGAAGATATTCCGCTTCTCCTCGATCATTTCTTCAGCCAGAAATCTCGTCAGTGTCAGAGGCGGGAGAAGCACTTGGCGGCTGATGCAATGCTTCTCCTAATGAGCCACTCCTGGCCCGGCAATGTCCGCGAACTGGAGAACACCATCGAACGTTTGGTGGTACTCTCGGACAACGACCAAGTCACCGCCGCCGAAGTACGCGTCATCGCGGGCATCGGGCGCGATCATCCTTCCGAACTCCGATCCCTCCAGAACATGACCCGCGATTTCAAGCGCGAATGCCTCATCAAAGCACTCGCCCTTTCCGACGGCCAGGTCTCCAAAGCCGCCGAGCTCCTCCAGATTGACCGGACGCACTTGCACCGGCTGATCAAAGAGTTCCAACTGACAACACAGTAGAGACTCTCTTCCCCGGCATTGTTGCGAAATCGCGACGCCAGCAGAGCGATGCTGTCGCATTCCCGCCACACGCTCGCCAGTTAGAAGTAGACAGCGCGAGTAAGTCACGGAAGATCTTTGCGATAAGTCCCGATGGCTATCTGGCACTTCTTTTGCACTCCGATTAGGCAGGTCGACGAGATTCGGTCAGTGCTAGCGCCATGATCATCCAGCGTCGTCGACCGTCAGACGGACGTGAGCCTTAAACCATCAACCATCGGAGGTAGAGATGAAACGAATGCCAATGATTTTGGCTTGGGCGCTGCTGTCGCTCGCGGTCGACGTGATGGCCCAATCACCCGCCACGCGCATTCTTGTTTACTCGACACGTGATTACGGCACAGCCTTGCGCGCGACGGACTTTGACACGGATCTGCCCGCGATTCTCGCGCAGGACGGATTCAGCGTGGCTGTTCAGGACAGGGCGACGATGCCGACTCTTGCGGCCGCGATCCTCTCGGACTATGGTCAATTGTGGTTTGTCTCGACGGAGAGTTCCCCGGTGCTCACGGTCGAGGAAGTCCAGGCGATCCAGGATTTCCACGACGCTGGAAAAGGAGTAATGGTGATCGGTGATGGTTGTTGGTACACCGCCCCCGCCAACCAGTTCCCACCAGGGTTTGGAGCCCAATATGTGAGCAATACCTGCTGCGACTGCAACCATTGCGGTGGATCAGTAGGGTGTCCCGTGTCCACGGCGGGATTCCCACCACACGAGATTTGGACCGGCGTCTTCCAGATCGAAGCGAATCTAAACGAGGGAGACCTTGCGATTACTGGTTCCGCTCAGATTATTGGAACTGACAACAGCATCAATATGGTTGCTGCCAGCACAGGCATCGGAGGCCGGGTGGCATGGGATGCGACTTCCTATCGCTTCACGGATGCGTCCGCACACCCTGACCTTGCGGTGACACACCTCGACAATCCGAGGTACGTCCGCAACTTGGCCAACTGGCTTGGCAAGCGCATCCTTCTTTACTCGACGCGTGACTACGATGAACCCCTGCGCGCGACAGACTTTGACACTGATCTGCCCGCGATTCTCGCGCAGGACGGATTCAGCGTGGCTGTTCAGGATAGGTCGACCATGCCGACTCTTACTGCCGCGATCCTTTCGGATTATGGTCAATTGTGGTTTGTCTCAACAGAAGGCTCACCGGTGCTCACGGCCGCAGAAGTTCAGGCGATTCAGGACTTCCATGTGGCGGGTAAGGGAATTATGGTGATCGGCGATGGCTATTCGTACGTCGCACCAGCGAACCAGTTCTCCCCGGGATTCGGAGCGCAGTTCGTCGGAGTTCCTTGTTGGGACTGCGATCATTGTGGCGGACCAGTTGGATGTCCCGTGCCGACTGCAGGATTTCCTTCACATGCAATCTGGACTGGTGTCTCCCAGATAGAGGCGAATCTGAACGAGGGTAACCTCGAGATCACGGGTGCCGCCCAGATTATCGGAACGGACAACAGCATCAATATGGTTGCCGCCAGCACAGGTATCGGAGGCCGGGTGGCATGGGATGCGACCTTCTATCGCTTCACGAATGCGTCCGCATACCCTGACCTTGCGGTGACACATCTCGACCATCCGAGGTACGTCCGCAACTTGGCCAACTGGCTCAACAGTGGCTGCAACTGCGCGCTTCAAGGTAATATCAACGGCGACGCGGTGATCGACGTTTTCGATGTCATTGGGGAGATCAGCATCACCTTCAGTGGCCAAACCGATCCACAAGATGCCCCCTGCCCGACGACAAGAGGAGACGTGAACAATGATGGCGTCACAGACGTCTTCGACGTGATCTACCTCATCGCGACAGCATTCAGCGGTGGGCCCGAGCCGGTCAACCCGTGTGGGTCGTGAGCGACGAGTTCTCCGTAGGTAGTCAAAGAAAATGATCCTGCTGAAGTAGGGCTTTGGCGGGATCGCACAGGGGGAACACCCCGTCCCGCCGCTCTTGCGGGGCGGGGTTTCGGTTTTGTCCTGGCTTTTCGTAGGGGGAGAAATGGCGGAGAGACCGGGATTTGAACCCGGGAGGCGGTTTGAGCGCCTACACGCTTTCCAGGCGTGCTCCTTAAACCACTCGGACATCTCTCCGGCTGGAAGTTATCCGTTTGGGAGTATCCGATCAAGCAGCTTTCGATCAGACCGGAATTTGTCTCCACCTTTTCAGGTAATGCCTCGGGGCGTCGATAAATCGATTGGGAACCCGTACTCGCGACCGCCGGATGTCTGACCATCCACGATAGGGCTGGGGCGGGCTCCCACCCCTGCTATGCGTGAACGCCTCCGAATCCTCTATCTGGTCGACCGGCTGGATGATCCGGCGCGCGAGACACTGGCCCATCTGGGACGCTTAGTCAGGCGTTTCGATTCGGCTCTTTTCGCGCCGACGGTTGTGGCGATGCATGGCATTTGTGCCGATTTCGACCGTCTGGCAATCCCATGCGAGGCCGTCTCCGCCGGGATTTCCCAATTCAAGCCGGGATGGGATTGGCTGGGAAGGGCGCGACTGTCGCGTGTCATCACCGAGGGGCGGTTCGATCTGGTCTGCGCCTACGATCTGAGCGCGCGTCTGCTCGGCCTGCCGATTGCTCGAGCCGCGGGAATCGGTGTTTGTATCGCCGGTGTCCGCGACTTGGGACATACGCTCACCGCCGATCATCTGATCGCACTGAGAAAAGCCAATGCGGCGGCGGCACGTTTTGTGGTCAGTTCATCGGCGGCGGCGGCGCGGCTGGTCCGTCAGGAGAGAGTGCGGCGCGATCACGTGGACGTTATCGCTGGGGGGATCGAGAGGATCGATGCGCTGCCTCGAACCTCACAATCCGTTGCGGATGCCAAGCATGCCTTCGGTCTGTCGGTTCAGCAACGGGTCATCTACATGGAAAGCCCGCTCGAACGGATCAAGGATCACGCGACATTTTTGGCCGCCGCTGTCCATCTGGCGCCGCTTTACCCGCACGCACGCTTCGTGCTCATGATGCAGGAATCAGCGGATGCCGTCGTAAAGTTGCGTGCGCGCGCCGCGCAGGCGGGTGTGCTGGAACGAATGATGCTGGTCGATGACTTGTCGGTCCGCGCACGGTGGCTCCAGGCCGCCGATGTCGCCGTGCTGACCTCGATGTCAGAGGGATGCTCCGACACGCTGTTGTCGTACATGGCTGCCGGATTGCCGATTGTCGCGACATCGGTGGGTGGCAATCCCGAACTGATTCGCCACGGCGAAAGCGGATACTTGTTCGATCCCGGAGAAGCCGACGCGCTCGCGATGCGAATCAACATCCTGCTTCTGGCCGATGATCTTGCCTCGCGTTTCGGCGCGGCCGCCCGTGAACGCGCCCGCACTGAATTCACGGTGGAAAACGAAGTGAGGCGTTTCGCCGACTTGTACCGCACGCTGGTGTACACGTCGCTGGGGGCGAAACGGGAGTTCTATGCGTGATCATTGCCATCGGATGCTTTGACCTCCCATAATTCTCTACCTGAGAGATTGGCAAGGCCGTAACCTAAGCTTCCGGCCTCACGGTGCATGCGTCACCGCCCGCGGGAGGCGGCATAATGCCACGGTCAGCTTTCGCGGTCGGGGCACGCCGCTTGAGCCGACAATCGGACGCAGTGTGCAGGCTTCAATAAGATGATGACTCCCCCGATCTCGAAACTCCCCACTGCGATGCGCGCTCTGCGGCACCGCAACTTCCAATTGTTCTTTGGCGGTCAGTTGGTGTCGCTGATCGGTACCTGGATGCAGTCGCTGGCGCAGGCGTGGCTGGTCTACCGGCTGACCGGTTCGGCGGTGCAGCTTGGAATGGTCGGATTTTGCGGGCAGATCCCGGTCTTTCTCTTCGCGGCGGTGGGCGGAACTGTGGCGGATCGCTTCAACCGTCATCGAATCATCATCGGGACGCAGGCCTCCTCGATGCTTTTGGCATCTATCCTGACGGTGCTGACGCTTTCCGGCCACGTCCAGGTGTGGCATGTCTACATACTGGCATCCCTGCTGGGTGTCGTGAACGCTTTCGACATCCCGGCGCGTCAGGCGTTCATTGTCGAGATGGTTGGCAAAGAGGACCTGATGAACGCCATCGCCGTCAATTCCTCGATGTTCAACGGCGCACGAATTCTCGGGCCGGCGGTGGCAGGAACGTTGGTTGCGGTGATCGGCGAGGGATGGTGCTTCTTTGCGAACGCGACGAGTTATCTGGCGGTGATTGCAGGGCTTCTGCTGATGAAACTTGTTTCGCACAAAGCGGCGCCCCCTCCGGGGTCCACGCTGGGTCATTATGCGGAAGGGTTTCGCTATGCCGCGCAGACCCGGCCGATCCGCGCCCTGCTGTTGCTGCTCGGGCTGGTTAGTTTGACCGGAATGCCCTACGCCGTGCTTATGCCGATCTTCGCCGGTCGCATCCTTCACGGTGGTTCCCAGGGTCTGGGGGTGCTCATGAGTGCGGCGGGGGTCGGCGCGCTTTTGGGTGCGTTACGCCTCGCGGCGCGCCGCGAAGTTCGTGGGCTGGGACGGTGGGTGCCACTCGCTGCGGCGGGTTTCGGAACAAGCCTCATCCTGTTTTCGCTTTCACGCACGTTCTGGTTGTCGGCGGCGCTGCTCGTTCCGGTGGGATTCGCGATGATGACGCAGATGGCGTCAACGAACACCTTGCTTCAGACACTTGTACCCGATCGTCTTCGGGGCCGGGTGATGGCGGTTTATTCGATGATGTTCATGGGAATGGCGCCGTTCGGGGCGCTGCTCGCCGGACTTCTTGCCGACAAGCTCGGTGCGCCGGGGACAGTGGCGGCGGGTGGGGCGGTTTGCTTCATCAGCGCGGCGGTTTTCTACCGGCAGCTTCCCACGTGGCGACTCCAGGCGCGAGAACTGCGTCTGATGCGGGAAGCTGCCGAAAGCGCCGTGTCCCCCGAAGTCCCCGGGGGTTGATCTCCGCGTTGCCCGCTGGAGTTCACGTGATCCCCTTTCGATGCAATCGAACTCAGTTGCCAAGCATCGGAAATCACCAGTGTCCGTCGTCAGAATTCACTACATAGAGTTCGGGGGAAGCGAGAGAGCGAACGGCGCGGCGACCACCAATTGCGACCGGGCAGTCAGCTTCGGGCAGACCGTTGCACCCACCGGCCGGCGCGACAGACTCGCGGACTTCCACGGTCACCGGCGAGGCAGGAGAGCATGAACGGTGAGATTCTTCATGAGCTGAGGGAGCGGGTCAAGGAATTGACCGCGCTGCACCGTACGGCCCGAATCCTTCAGGACGAAACGAAGCCGGCGGACGAAGTCATGCGGGAGGTGGCCGCCTTGCTTGCGCCGGCATGGCAGTATCCAGAAATCACCTGCGCACGCGTTCGTTTCCAAGAGCGCGAGGCCACGACGCCCGGATTCCTGGAGACTGCATGGATGCAAAGGGCGTCGTTCACAACTCGCGGTGGCGAGCGCGGGTCCATCGAGATCTGTTATCTGGAACCGCGTCCGCCGGCCGACGAGGGACCCTTTCTCAAGGAGGAGCGCGATCTGATCGATTCGCTCGCTGAGATGCTGCGTTCGTACTTTCAGCACTGGCTGGCCGACCAGGAACTGCGCCGCGCGCATCACCACCTTGAACGATTGGTGAACGGCAGAACCGAGGAGCTGCGCAAAACCAATCTGGCATTGCAGGCTCAGATCGCCGAGCTCCAGAGAGCGGAGCACAAGATCGAAACGCACCACAAACAGCTCCGTCAGCTGGCCGCCCAGCTCTCTTTGGCAGAGGCGCGGGAACGCAGGGCAATCGCCGCTGATCTGC
>JAGVEK010000163.1 GCA_020058315.1 Candidatus Zixiibacteriota bacterium | reverse complement strand
TGGCCGCTTCGATGGCGGCATTCACCGCCAGCACATTCGACTGCTCGGCCAGATCGTTCACGGTGGCGATGATCTCGCCGATGGACTGGCTCTGCTCGCTCAAGCGCACGATGCTCCCGGCGATGGCTTCCATCTGCTCCTGGATACGCTGCATCCCCTGAATGGCGTCCTCCACCGATTTGCGTCCGGCACGGGAAACCTGGGATGCTTTCTGCGCATTCTCGGAAACGTATTTCGCCTTCTGGCTCGACACCTGCGCCGTCTGCTTGACTTCCTCCACCGTGGCCGTGGTCTCGCTCACCGCCGCCGCCGTCTCCGCCGCTCCCGAGGCCACCTGCGTCGTGGTGGCGAGAATCTCGCCGGAGGAGGCGGCAAGCACGTCGACGCCGCCGTTGATCTCGCGTGTCGTGCGCCGCAGGTTTTCGATCATCGCGCCGAACGCGCGTGCGAGATCGCCCACCTCGTCGGCACGATCCTCCGCGGACACATTCACCGTCAGATCACCGGAAGCAATTTTTTCGGCAACCCCCGAAATCTCCCTGAGCGGGCGGGCAATGATCCGATTGAGGAGCATGACCATCGCGGCGCCCAGCGCAACGGCAAGGACGCCGACGAGCGCAAAGACAAGAACCGCCTGACCCGCCACGCGTTCCGATTCGGCCATTTGCTCGCGCGCCTTTTCGTCCGCCTCATCGGCCAGCGCTTCGGCAATGGAACGCATCTTGATGTAGCGCTCATTCTGGACGCCGAGGATCAACTTCTTCGCCTCTTCGATCTTTCCCTGGTAAATCATGGGAATGAGCTGTGTGTCGCGGGTCTCCTTGAAGGCCTCCCGGACCGTCTTCATCTCTTCGATGCGGCCGAGAAGCCGCGGATCCTTCCGGCCGCGTTCAGACAGTTTCCGGCTTATTTCGTCGAGGTGTTTGGACACATCCTTGATGTCCTGATGCCAGGTCTCCTGATCGGACCGCTCCGTCATCAGCATCATGGTCAGCAGACCGGCCCTCACCCTGTTCTGGTAGGCCTCGGTCTTCCGCAGATCCGTGGCGGTGGCAAAGTATTCTTCGTAGAGGCTCTTCTGCGACTTCCGGATCGCCGAAATGCCCAGGTAGGCGCTTGCGATCGCGGTCACCTGAAGGACGATCATCAGCCCGAAGCCGGCGAACAGCTTGCCGCGCGTCGTCAAATCGAGGAACCATTTCATGCTTGCTCTCCCTGTTGTTCCGCCAAGTCCGGATTCGGCGATTCCTATCCTTCAACCTGTTCCCGGACGATGATTTTCCCGTCCGCCAGGAGCTTCTCCCCATCGAGAATCACCGTGCGCTGCGCGGTCACGCCTTTCAGATATTCCTGGCGAACGCCCGTGAGCGTGGGCAGGGACGGCTGGATTTCAGTTACCGGAATGTGGCGCACGCCGGTAATTACATCGGCCAGGATGCCGAAGAGCATGGCGCCGCTTTGCAGCACGATGATCTTGTCGAGATCGGTCAGGCCTTTCTCCGGCAGATCGAAGAATTTCCCGATGTCGATGACCGAGAGTATCTCGCCGCGCAAGTTGACGATGCCGAGCACGAAGGCCGGCGTACACGGCAGCGGCGTCAGGTTCTCCGCCAGGCAGACCTCGCGGACGTACGACGACTCGATCGCATAGCGCTCGCGAGCAAGGATAAATTCCACGACCTCGATGCGCTCATCGGCGGCTTCCGCCGGCATCGGCTCCCGGGCCAGCGCCTGCGCCCGCGCCTTGAGGATGCGTTGCGTCTCTTCGGGAGACGGCGCCCAGACGCGTTCGGTGGCGGTGCGCGCGGTTTCCAGTCGCCGCTCGACCTCACGCCAGTCGACGCTTGCCGGTTTGCTCGGCTTTGGCTCAATTGCGTCCATGCAGATTGTCCCTTCAGCCGCTCGCGGCCGTCACCGGCGGCAAGCTCAAGCGCACGGATGCGACGATCTCGCCCAGCCGGCCGGCGGTCAGCCCCTCCGACTCCGGCAGTATCTCGTCCTGGGTGTGCGCATGCAGCAGCGTCTGCGCATTGTCGAAATGCCGCCGCGCCTCGCGCTGCCGACCCTGCGACAGACGCAGGTTGCCCAGGGAAAAGTGCGCCAGCACGAAATCCGGATCGAGATAAAGCGCGCGCAGCAGCGACTGCACCGCAAGCTCGTTTTCCCCTTGCTCCTGCAAGATGGTGGCAAGGAGATAATGGGTTGCCGGATCAAGCTTGTCGGCGGCGATTGCTTTCTCGCACCACCCGATTGCCTCGGCGAGCCTGCCCTGGTTGGCACAGAAATGGGCCATGCGGCAGAGGACATCCCGCTCATCCCGGTTCGATGGATGGCTTGCAACCGGCTCCGCCGCCACGGATTGAACCGACGCGTTCGTCACTGCCGCCGGCATCTGCAGGGTCTCGGGCAGCGGATCAAACGACGGGACTGAATATCCGGCTGCGCCTGCCTGTGATTCCGCACCCTGGGTCTTGCGGTAGAACACCGCTCCGGGAAAGGGTATGGCCTCGAACTGCGGAAACAGGCTGTTCGAGGTTTCCGCCGGTCCGACGACGAGCCACCCGCCATCGACGAGCGCGCGGTGGAAGTTCCGCGCAACCTTCTTCACCCATACCGGGCTGAAATACATCAGCACATTGCGGCAGAGGATCACATCCATCGCATTGGTGTTGGTCACGAGCGA
>JAGVEK010000065.1 GCA_020058315.1 Candidatus Zixiibacteriota bacterium | reverse complement strand
GACTGCATTCTCCAGTCCCGGGTCCTTCCTGTTGCAGGGGGCGGTTTGCGACTGCAGTTGTCACGGCGATCCGATTTGCGATCACGCGGTGGATGTGTTCGACGTCATCGATGCAATCGATGTCATCTTCAGTGGTGCGCCGAATATGATTGATCCGGCCTGTCCGCACGTTGGGCGGGCCGATTACAATTGCGACTGTGTGCTTGACGTTTTCGACGTCATCTTCGCGATTGACTACATCTTCTCCGGGGGGCCATTGCCTTGTGATCCCTGCTCCCCCGGGAAGCAGTGCCCATAGGCAGTCTGCGTATGGAACGGTTTTGACCCTTGTCTCCACCGGTGAGGCAGGTCAATTCGCCAGTGCCGTTCCTGCTGCGGTTTCACCGAGACCGGGACGGGATCAAAGCGCGGCGGGCCAACCGATGTACCAGATTGACTTGCGTGAACTCGAACTCAGGGTTGACCGTTTACAGGCCGAAATCGAACGGGCGAAAGGCGAATTGCTCGAGGTTGAAGTTGCACGGCAAGAGGCTGCCGTACGGGGCGGGAGTGATGCGCGGGGGGACAAGCATTAGAATTCACCATGGAGCCGTCTTAATGCGGTGTGGCGAGGATTCCGATAACCATCTTATGGGAGACTTTATGAACCTCCACGCACGGGCGACTGCTCCGGAACCTGTGAGTGCGCCGACATCGGCCACAACCAGGATTGACAGAAATCGAGACGACCGTATATTGCCTGTGACAGGAGGTGGACAATGACCCGCCACCAACGATTGGGACTGCTCCTTTTACTCGCGTCGCTCGCTCTGGCCGTTTCGGCATTTTCTGCCGACAAAGCACGTGTTGCCAGTAAGGGGTCTACGAACAAGAATCAGGCATCACCGCAGATTGCGCCTGTTTCGACCAAGACACTGACCGCGACACCAGTGCCCACAACGATCGGAACTGTTACAAGCACGTCGGCCCCGTTGTACAAACTGGACTGGTATTCCATCAACGGCGGGGGGGCCATAGACGCTTCCTCGGCGGACTACAAGATGGGATTGTCCGTCGGACAGCCGGTCGCCGGCACGGCCAGTTCTGCGACCTATCAGATGGGCATCGGGTTTTGGTACGGCGCGGGTGGGTGCAGTTGCCCATCGCAGGGGGACATCAACGGCGATTTGGGTTTGGATGTGTTCGACGTCATTGCGGTAATCGACATCGCTTTCAGCGGCTTCACGGAGCCACGCGATCCGAGTTGTCCCACAGGCCGGGGTGACGTGAACAATGACGGGTCAACAGACGTGTTCGATCTCATTTATCTTATCGCCGCCGCGTTCAGTGGTGGCCCGTTGCCGGTCGATCCCTGCATCTGACCGCATATTCCGGACGAGGATGGGTATTTTGCACCGGGATGGCCCGCGCCTCCCCCGGTGTTCGTTGGAAGCTGATTATCGAGCCGGGGTGGCCCGGTCCGGACAGGTGTCGAGAAAACCAGCATGCAAGTGACAGAAAGATGGGCGGCCTCGCTTGCGCAAGGCCGCCCTCGACTTGCTTCCCCACCCCCCTGGTATGGAGGTCAGTGGAGTCGCTCAACGGAGGGTGTTAAAGCACTTTTCGGACTCGAGAATCACCGCCTCACCGCACCCCCGCTTTCGCGGAGCGCGCCGGTTCTTCCGAACCCATAGGCAACAACCGCATCAGATCCGTTTTGTTCCATTCCGCATGAAGAGATGATCCTTAAAGCGAGGATTTGACCCGCAGGCGGCTAAGCCCTCAGCCGGACCGCCTTGAGAGGTCCAAGTCGTTGGCTTTTATACGGATAATCGCCGATGGCAATCGGATAGATGATGGACGCCTTTGGTGAAGGATCACGCTCTGGTACTATTTTTTGTCGAGGGCCCCGAGAACAACCCCGTGCTCTGCGACGGATGCGTCGTCTTTGACGTGTGCATCGGTCAGAAGGCAGTGCCTCGGCCCTGCAATTGTGATCCACGACACGGCTACGGGACCCACTCCGCGGGCGAGTTTGATTCCCCATCCGGCATCGATGCACCGTCCGATATCACCGATCTCGCGGACACCGTCGAAGCGGCCGTAGGGCGTGGTCACGACCGCGTAGTCGTCATACATTGACAGCGAATCCACGCATTCTGGAAGCCCGGCAGGCCAGACGGCACCAACGGGGACATCGAAAAGAAGAAATTGATGCTCCGGCCCGCGACCGCTGGCTGACCATGTCAGATTCCCCTTGGGATCGCGCCTGATCCACAGCCCCTCTTGGAAGCCGGGCCACGAACAGCGGAGATGGTAATAGGCGCTGCCACCGAAGCCCGAAACGGCGTCGATCTGGACAGTGTCAGTCGATGGGGATCCGCCTCCATTACGGTCCCAACTGAAGTACCACGTATTCCCCACAGACAAGGGGAAGAACGAACTGCCGGCTGTTTGGACAGTCTTGGCGGGTTCGGAGCTACAAGAATGGAGCAGTCCGAAAACAAGAAGGATTGCCACCCACAGAAGTGGTCCCCAGATGGAACGCTCAATCGAAGGCATCCGCGACATCACGCTTCTCCGAGAGACAATACCGATGAACCGGCAGTTTATTCCCCAGAGAATTGCTGCGCCCGCGTGCCGTGGTCGGCATGGATCATCCAATGGCCTATCACCAGGCGTAACTCCTTACACGGTCTTGCGATAGCGGATCGATCGCGCTATCGGCTTACTTCTTTCCAGAGGTCGTATCGGGAACGGGCAGAGGCAGACGTCTCATCGTCAGTTGGGGAGCCCGAAGGTTCCCGTCAAGGGGGGATGTTGCTGGTGGGATGGGCATGGTGCCACGGGTCTTCAAGCCCATGCAG
>JAGVEK010000475.1 GCA_020058315.1 Candidatus Zixiibacteriota bacterium | reverse complement strand
GTATCGAGGAATCAACAATCAACTCAGTCATAAGTTCAGTCACGATAATGAATCCCAATCGATTCGGTAAGCGGTGATTGGACCAGCTTGAGAAGAGGCCCGACGCGGATTGAGGTCAGAAAAACGGTGCGTGGATCACGCACCCTACACGTGTTGCGGGTGGCAGGGTGCGTGGTTCACACACCGATTGCCTGCGGTCGCGGGACAAATCATCGTATTGGGGATTCATGGGCAATCGCCTCCCGCGTGGATGGTTGTTTTCGTCCTCACAGCAACTTATCTTTCGGCTCGGTTTCCCAGGCGACCGATGGCCTCGAGGGTCACAGACGCCCAAGCCGTTCCCCGTCAAGAAGGAGTACACGAGATGCCTACGCCACAAGATACCCTGACCAGCCTGATCCGCGAATGCCGCGAGATTTCGATCATCGATTCGTGCAGTTCCCTATTGGGCTGGGATGAAAGAACTTACATGCCCCGCAAGGGGGCGGAACACCGCGCCGAACAGTTGGCCTTTCTGGCCGGACTGTCGCATTCCCGACTGGTCGATCCCCGCGTCGGCGATCTGATTAACACGCTGAGAACCAGCGGCGCGTCCAACGGCGGTGACGATGACACCTCAGTCATGGTTCGTGAGGTGGGACGGATCTACGACCGCGAGGTCAAGATTCCCCAATCGTTGGTCGAGGAGATCACCCGTGTCACAACTCTGGCTCAGGGGAAGTGGACTGAAGCACGCGCCAAGTCGGATTTCGCCGCATTCAAACCGTGGCTCCAGAAGGTCATAGATCTCAAGAAGCAGGAGGCCGAAGCGGTTGGTTACAAAAACGATCCGTACAACGCCATGCTCGACAGTTATGAGCCGGGCGCGACGGTCGCGTCGATCGAAAAGATCTTCACGCCGCTGCGGGTTGAGCTTGTTGCGCTCCTGGACAAAATTCGCGGCTCGGGACGCTCGCCCAACATCGGCATCATCACCCGAGAGTACCCGGTTGACCGGCAGGAGAAATTCGGCAAGGAAGCGGCCACCGCCATCGGGTTTGATTTCACGGAAGGACGGCTGGACATTACCACGCATCCTTTCTGTTCAGGGATCGGGCCGGGCGATGTGCGGATCACGACCCGTTACGATGCCCATCATTTCCCCGGTGCGTTCTTCGGAATTCTGCATGAGGCCGGCCATGGTATCTATGATCAGGGGCTGGACCCAAAGCACTTCGGCACACCCATGGGCGAGATGATCTCGCTGGGGATCCACGAGTCCCAATCACGGATGTGGGAGAATCTGGTCGGACGTTCGCGTCCGTTCTGGACCCATTTCTTCCCCAAGGCGCAGCAGACATTCCCCGAGGCGCTGAGTAATGTATCTGCCGACGAATTCTATTGGGCCATCAACGACGTGCGGCCGTCGCTCATCCGTGTGGAAGCCGATGAGGCGACCTACAATCTCCACATCCTGCTGCGTTTCGAAATGGAGCGGGCCTTCTTCTCGGGCGGTCTGTCCGTCGATGATATTCCCGGCGCCTGGAACGAGAAGTTCAAATCGTACTTTGGCCTCACACCGCCCGACGACGCACAGGGATGTCTCCAGGATGTGCACTGGAGCGCCGGGTACATCGGATACTTCCCGACATACTGCCTGGGTAATCTCTACGCCGCCCAGTTCTTCGCCAAGGCTCAGAAGGATATCAGCGACCTCAGCTCACAATTCGCCAAGGGCGAGTACTCCGCCCTGAAGACCTGGCTGCGCCAGAACATTCATCGTCACGGCCGCCGCTACCGTGCTGGGGAATTGGTGGAGCGCATCACCGGACTACCGTTGAGCTCGAAGCCGTTGATCGACTACATGACCCGGAAGTTTGGGGAGCTGTACGGGTTCTGAAGGGGCTGGTCAAGACACGTCGATAGAGCATTTTATTCCGGGAGGTTGGGGCGGGAAGTCCCATCCTCCCGTTCCATTTAGGCAGCACACCAGCCCGGGAAGAAATGGATCATTCGATGCTTAAAGGAGATCCCCCATGACCCGCAAGACAATCGCCGAATTCAAAGCCGAGCGCCTCGCGCTCAACGAAGTTCTGCTCAAATCGCAGCACAAGTACATCCAGCGCTTCTTCAATGTCGACAACGGCGTCTATCTCGACGGCGCGCTGCCCGCCAAGATCAAGGAGATGCTCGGCCTGGCGGCCTCGCTGGTTCTGCGCTGCGATGATTGCATCACCTACCACGTACTCCAGTGCGCCGAATTGGGGGTTACCGATCCAGAATTCGACGAGATCTTCGCCGTGGCACTCGTGGTTGGCGGTTCGATCACAATCCCCCATCTGCGGAGGGCAGCGGGCACGCTGGCGGAACTCCGGGGGATGGATTCAAAGGATGATAAGCACCCATGACAGGATGAGTCGCGGGTTCTACGGTGCGTGAATCACGCACCCTACCCAGTCGTGCGTGATTCACGCACCGATTCACGCACCACCTCGATGAAGGAAGATATCAGTTGGTCTTTGCCGGGTTCTTGAGCTTCCCCAATTCCTCTTTGGCAAACTCGGCATCCTCGCCTTCGGGCCAGCGTTTCAAGTACTCGTTGTATGCTGCAACAGCATCATCGGTCATCCCGCCGGTGGTAGCGTACCACCCCATATAGCTGAGGGCATCGGGTGCCAGGTCACTCTTGGGCCAGCGTTTGAGCAGTTCGCGGCAATTGGCGACGGCTTTCGCGTAATTCTCCTTCTTCCCCTCGGCGTTGGCTCGTCCCAGTTGCGCCTTGTCGGCGCTGCCGCTCTTGTTTTCCGGGTCGCGCGCAACCACCGCGGCATAGCGCTGATCGGCATCGTCCCACCGGCTATGGGTGAAGAATTTCTTCCCCAAGTCGTAGAGAAAGGCAGGATCTTTGGTCTTGTCCTTCTCCTGGGCCATCATCGCCGCAAGGGTTCCAATGCCCTTTTCGTAGTTCTCAACGGTCGTAATGAAATTGGCGGTCTTCATGTACCCCATGGTCCGGTCGATCTCCTCGCCGCCGGATTTGGCAACGATCACCGTCGGCAAACCGGCAATCTTGTACTCCTTGCGCTTTTCGGGCTGGTCGAGGGT
>JAGVEK010000255.1 GCA_020058315.1 Candidatus Zixiibacteriota bacterium | reverse complement strand
GTCTTCTCAATAGGAGTACCGAGCATCTCGCGCGAAGCCGCCTCGTAGTATGTCTCGGGACGGGTCAGGAGGACATCAACACCCGGGACCTCGAGGTCCGACATGGCGATCTGTGCCAACCGCAGCCGGTACTCGTCGCGAATGTGTGGGAACGCCGCGCGGTGTTCTGCGAGAATCAGCCCTGTAAATCCGCTCAGAAATTCGGACCGATAGTGATCGTTCTTGGCGGTGCTGATGGGCACCCAGATGTCGGCGAACGGGTTATTCCGGTAGATGGGAATGTCGGCCACCACTCCAGTGATTCGAAATCGTTGCCCGTCAGCTTCAATCATCTTGCCGACAGCGGGAGTGTTGCCGAAGAACTCACGCCGCGTCCGGGCGTTGATCACAGCGACGAAGTTGACGTTGCGTTCGTCTTCCTCGGTATAGGGATTTCCCTCCAGAAAATCAAAATGCATGATCTCCCAGAAGGCGCCATCCGTCCGTTTCATGTGTGATTCAATCTTCTTCCCGTCCAGATACGAGTTGACCGATCTGGCCTGAGAGAAAATCGTGACCGTTTCTACGTTGGGGAGGCCGCGGATGCACCGATCCAGGAGCTTGTATCCCGGTTTGGTATTCAGCTCTATGCGCTCACCCTTCGCGCTGAGTTGGTAGATGCCCAGCGTTCGGTCCAACCTGGTCTCCGGCGGCATCGGCGCCAGCGTATGATCGATCAGCGCGGCGCTGATCGTCAGCACCGTCAGGGTGAAGCTGATCGCAAACAGACTGATGAACGTGAAGAATGGCCGGCGGCGGAGGACCTTCAAAGCCATTTTGATGTAGTTTCTCAGCATAGCGTCGCCTCTCAATTGACCTGACGGCCGTCGAAGAGCCGGATGATGCGCTCGGTTCTCTCGGCGAGACGGGAATCGTGGGTGACCATGACGATCGTCGTCTTCTCATCCTCATTCAGTCCGGTCAGGATGCTCATGATCTCTTCCCCCATCTGACTGTCGAGATTGCCCGTCGGTTCATCGGCCAGGAGAATGCGCGGCCGACCGACAATGGCACGGGCAATCGCCACGCGCTGCTGCTGACCGCCCGACAGTTGGGAGGGGAAGTGGCGGACGCGCGACGCCAAGCCGACGCGCTCCAGTGCTTGGAGAGCAAGGGCGCGGCGCTCGGAACCCGGCATGCGCCGGTACAAGAGCGGTATCTCGACGTTATCAATGACGTCGAGATCGCTGATCAGGTGGAATGTCTGGAAAATGAATCCAACCTGCCGGTTACGGATTCGTGCCTGCTCCCGGTCGGGCAGCGCTTCAGTCGACTGCCCGGCAAGCCAGACGGTTCCCTTCGAGGGTTCGTCCAGAAGACCGATGACGTTCAGAAGCGTGCTCTTGCCCGAGCCGGAGGGACCCATCACAGACACGAACTCCCCTTCACCGATCTCGAGATTGATTCCGGAGAGGGCCAGCGTTTCAATCTCGTCCGTGCGGTATACTTTTTCCACGTCTTTAAGGCAGATCATTGCTCCTCCCATGGAGTGCCCCCCGGTACCCCGGATCGCTTGAGGTTACCGGACGCTGATTTCGCTTCTGTGCATGTGCTCGCTCTCGTCGGAGATAATGACCACATCGCCAATCCCGAGACCGTCCGCAACTTCAACGTACTCGAATCCGGATATCCCCATGCGCACCGGTGTCCGGATCGCAACCCCGTTCCGGATCACAAATACCTGATCGGAACTTCTGCCGGTCGCGAAGGGTCCTCGTTTGATGCGCAAGGCTTTGTCCTTGGCAGCGGTGACTATGTAGACGTCGACACGCTGGTTGGAATGGAGAAGCGGACTGGCGTTGTCCTGCAGGTCGATGTCAAAGCTGATGATGCCGTTCTCAATCGTCGGACGGATTGCGTTGATTTCACCGATTAGAACCGAATCCAGGATCTTAACCTTTGCCCGCATCCCCACTGCGATGCTGTTGGCATGGACATCAGAAACGGTGGCATCGACACGAAATGTGCTCAGATCCGCGATGCGGGCGATCACATCGCCGGTGCGGACTGCGGTACCTTCCTGCGGAATGACCCAAGTGAGCACGCCACCTCGTTCCGCCTTTGTGGCTGCCATGTCCAACTGCCGGCGCAGTTGGGCCTGCTCTTTCCGGAGGAGTTGCCGTTCCGTCGCGACGCCCTCGAGTTGTGTTTCGAGCGTCTTGCGCTTGATCGCGATGCTCCGCTCGGTTTGAGCGAGTTGGACATCCGCGATCTGGGCTTCGAGTTCCCCTTGGTGAACCTGTTCAGCGGAACTGCCGCCGATCTTGAAAAGCTTGTGCAATTGCTCGGCCTTTGCCCGGAGAGCCTGCAGTCTCAGACTGTCAACTACAGACTGGCTCTTGAGATCGCCCAACTGGCTCTCAAGGTCCAGTTCGAGTTGTGTTCTCCTGTTGGCATTCAGCGATATCCTGTCGTCGAGCGTATTCAGTGCCAGGAGTGCCGCGGCGGTATCCAACTCAATGATCGGGTCACCCGCGGCCAGCACGTCTCCTGGTCTGCGGAGAATGCGAACGACACGCGAGTCGATTGGACTGGCGACGACTTGCTCGGATTCCGGCACTATGGTCCCGGATGCGGCGATCGTGGCTTCGACCGGACCAATCTCGGCGATCGCGGTACGAATATCGTCGCGATCGATGCTGGGAAAAAACCAAGTCGGAACAAGCGCG
>JAGVEK010000066.1 GCA_020058315.1 Candidatus Zixiibacteriota bacterium | reverse complement strand
CTTGCGCCCGCGATGGTAGGGCAGCTTCTGGCTCCGCTCCTTGAGATACGCGCGTACGCTGCGTTGGATGAGCGCCCAGACCATCAGGCCGATGCAGTAGGTGAATCCCAAGGAGGCGATCCGGTGCGGCGTCTTCAAGAAGATGGGATTGAGTGCTGCTCCCGATTTTAGCCACGCGAACCCGTGCTCGTTGTGGTACTGCCCTTTGTAGCGCCGGATCATCTCGGCATCGGAGATATCCCACCCCGGCGTTTTGGTTCGAATGACCACGAAGGTTGCGGCGGCATGGAGACGCTTGGTGGCCACAGCGTCAGTTACCGGGATGACCGTGTAACGAATCCGCCAATGCGGCCCGTCGATGCCGGGCTCGGGCTTCTTCGGCGGCCTGACACGACCACGGGCGTACGCTCCACGATGGTGGATGACGGTCGCCTCCAGGTCCAGGGTTGCACGTCGTTGGGCTTCCGCGTCTCGCCCAGCGGCACGCTTGGCGTCTTCCTCGCAGGCAAAGGCCCGCTTCTGGGCTTCCCGTATGAAAACCGTCGCCGCTCGTTGATCCCGGACCCGGATGCGCTTGAGAGTCGAGACCTTGGTGCGCAGCAACCCCGTCGAGAATACCCGGACGGCCCGAGCTGGAGCCTGGACGACCTCCGTGCGCTTTGGTTGCCCATCGGCCTCCGGGTGGACGACCGTGAACGTCGCCGTGACGTCCATGCCCATGTACTCGTAGGCGTCGGGGGCCGCTTCCTTCCGCCGCCGCTGGCCGCTGGTGATCCTGCCGTCCGGCTTCCACGGCTTGGCCAGAATCTCGGCATGAACGCCGTGGTTGCGGGGCAGACGGGACAGCAGGCGCATGCCGTTGGCCTGGATCATGGACACGACCGAGCCGCTCCACCCCTTGCAGTCGGCTACGCAGACGACCGTGCGGGGATCTGCCACGAGATGGCGGATGCGGCGGAAGAAGTCGGCCGTCGCTGCCGTGTCCGACGTGTTGCCATCCAGCACCTCGCCGAAGACTGGAACTCCGCCATCACCGCTCATCATCATGCCGTACATGATCTGCTTCAGGTCGGGTCGCCGGTCCTTGGAATGCCCATAGGTCATCCAGGGCGGTAACTCGCCGTCACCTGAACGTTCATCATCCTTACCCTCGTAGGCACCATAGCAGGTCAGCGATGAAGTGTCGAAGTGGAAGTAGCTGGTGTCGAGGCGATAAGCGGTAATCACCTGGGATGCGATGGCGAACATCAACTTCTCAGGGCCGGCCTTCCAGATGTCATCCATGGCCTTGGCCAGGCGCTCCTCGGTGAAGGCATCGATGGAGAAGTCCACGTCCTGCATGATGGTTGCCATGTCGAACCGGCTCAGACGTTCACGGACGCCGTAGAGATCATGGGCACCGGAGTAGATCGCGCAGAGCATGACGGCCAGGCAATCCCCAGTTGTCACCTTGCTGCGCGGATCATCAGTGACGACGGTGCTTATAACGTTGAGAAGTCGGATCCGCCGGATAACATCCATCAGCAGTGGAAGATGGTGGAGTCGCAGGGGTGCCGACGGCTTGGGAAGCATCGTGGCGATGGTAGCAGACGCCTGACGGAAATGAAGTTGTTTCCGAGGTAAAACAGTTACATGAAACGCTGTTTTCGTAAATGATACATGTCTGCAGCGCAGCGTTTATCGTTCTACTTGGAAATAATTTGATCGGCTGAAACATTTATTGAAATTAGACCATCATCAATCGCCCATATTGGAATTACAACACGCATTGAATGCGTCATTCCATAGCCGTTTACCGCCACGATGAAGAATGGGCCGATTTATAACTTGGGCTGTTTTCGTAAGTCGAAGTCCGCGGCAATTCGCGAATATTCAGTCGATCCCAGGAATGGGCGCTTCTCCGCCCAAACCGGTCTGGCGTAGGCGACACCGATCCACCTTCTCTGTCGCAGACCAGGCTCAACATCCAGTGCATGCCGTAGCACAGGTCTTCGGACCGTGTGGACCGCCCCAGGTTGTGCATGGGGGTGGGGACGCTCCTATTGATCTGGTTTTTTCTCCTTGTCCTCAACTTCACGCATCAGTTCCTCAATGATTTCGCGTGTAACCAGCACGCCAGCATCATGTGATTTGGCAAAAGCAGCGTACACGCGAACGGCGTAATCTCTGCGTCGGCCAGGCCCGGAGGTCAACAGCGTATGAAGTTCCGGCTTTTTCACTCAACTCAGCCCTGGAATATGCGAGTCACGCTCGATTTCATCGAGAAGCTCTATGATGATCTGCATCATCCCTTCAATGCACTCGTCCGTGGAAAGGTTGGCGAGTCTTTCCATTTCCCTGCGGTATCGCTCGTGGACATCCGCCGTCCCCATTCGTCACTCTCCCGCTGGAACGACTTCGTAGACTTTGATTCGGATAGACCCTGCGCACGGCGGACCGCCAGTGTTCATAGAAACGTCTAGGGTGACAACATCGGTGATCTGATTCGGAGTGCCGACTTTCAGGTCAATAGGATTGCCAGCATCAGAAAGACCGCGTGCGATCATGATCTGCCTGGAGCCGTTCCCCTTGTAGTTTACCCACGGAGAGGTCGCCGTCTCCCGCCACTTCTCCTCGGGATTCGGAATAACGATCCACTGGCTCCCCTTTGCCATAGGACCACATTTCATGGATGTGTTCGTCGCTTTCACCTCGACAGGTGTGCCAGGCAGCGAATCCCAATCCTTAGCGGTGAACTTCCCCTTGGAGAGTGCGTCCGCGATCAGTTTTGCTTGCACGTCGGTGATGTATTTCCCAGGCTCTCCGGCCTGCCCGAGGAGATCCTGCTGATCGGCCGGCACGTCTTTGAGTATCGCCAGGGCATCGGCGTCACTGGGGTCCAGTTTGTGGATTTTGACCGCGATCAGCACCGACGCGGCCTTGTCCTTCTTGTTCTTTGCCAGCAGGGCCTTGAGACCCTTGGCGGCCTTGGCGTTAGCGGCGTTCACCTCGTCGGTGTTCTTTTGCATCAGGCTGGAGACCTGTGCCGCGATAGCCGGGCTAACGGAGTCCTTAGCTGGCGCGGCGTCGGCGGCCATGGCCGCACAGGCGATCAGCAGGACGGGCACGATGCGGCGCATGTTGAGGATGAAGGTGCTCATGAATGATGCCCTTATTCGCCGACCGGGACGACTTCAAATATCTTCATTCGGATTTTTCCAACTGATGAACCATTGCCATTCTTTGAACCAAGGTAGATGGTGCAGTCATCGGATATGATCATTATGCCTTCCATGACCGCAGTTACGGGGTCCTTTTTTTGGTCAGCGAACATGGTCGTGTAAGCAGCAGGTCCAGTTACTCCTGATTTGCCGGACTGCATCTTTCCCGACCAACTTTCCCATGGCATTCCTGCCTTGT
>JAGVEK010000432.1 GCA_020058315.1 Candidatus Zixiibacteriota bacterium | reverse complement strand
CTCTGGTGTGCCGATATGGCACTTCTCGGAGCCAAGCAGCAGGGCCGGGATCGCTTTGTTCTGTATGATCCCTCGCTGAACGGCAATGGCTGCTTAAGATGATCCGTGGCGCTGATTCTCATGCCCCATCTGAGATGATCAAGGACGCGCTCACAATCAATCTTCACAGCGGGCGCACATGTACCGACGGTCGTGATCCGACCGGAAGCGGAGGCGTTTCTGCCGACGGCATCGAATGGATTCTCGATCTGATGGATCAGCATCAATCGCAGGCCACGTTTTTCGTTTGCGATCACACGGCGCGGGTTCACGAGGTGTCCGTCAAGGCGATTGCAGGAAGAGGCCACGAGATCGCGTTATGGTCAGTACTGGTCGAGGCGGGTTTCCGGAATGATTCATCGGTGCTGCCTTATCGGTCGCATCCCGGCAAACAACAGTCGCTGCCGCGTTACCCATTTCGCCTGGCGCTTGGCGGTGATACTCTGTTCGAGTGGCCGATCGCAACGGCCGAGTTATTTGGCGGCCTGTTTCCTGTTGCGTGCGAGCCTTACTGGCGGCTTGTGCCATATTGGCTGCTTCGCCGGTCGCTACAAGCCTACCATTGGGGCAACTGGCCCGCAGTCGTCACCATCGAATTCGATCTGCGCTTGTTCGATCCAGCAATCGCTGATACCCGTAAAACGAAGCCAGCCCGGCGCAACGACCGCAGGATGAGACGACTCGGCCAACTGCTCTGCGATTCTCGATTCGAGACGCTCGAAATCGCAATCGGCCGTCTCGGAGCAGCCGAACTAACCATGTTGCGACTGAAATCAACTCCCTGTGTCCAAACTGAAGGGCCGATCAAGCGTAATTGATCGGAGCGACCGCTGGCGATTCAACGGGCGACCGAACGGGACAGAGATGAACAATGGCTGACACCACTCATAAGATCAATGAGCGCCCGGTGGACTCCCCGACGAGCCGCCGTTCACGCGTCGCGGCCGTGCTAACACGCCCGGAGACGGTGCTTGATGACTATCGCCGCCTTCTGGACCTTGTGGGAGTGGTCGATGGCCTGAGCCGCGACACTGACACCCTGCTGAAGCTCAATCTCTCGTGGACCAAGTACTTTCCGGCCTGCTCATCGCAGCCCTGGCAGGTGGAGGGTGTCGTCCGCGCGCTGATCGATTACGGATTCCCACGCGAACGGCTCTTTCCGATCGAGAACAAGACGGTTGTCACCGACCCGATCAAGGGTGCGCAGAACAATCTCTGGCTCCCAATTTTGAAGAACTATGGGTTGTCATTCACGCCATTGCCGGATGTGGAGTGGATCGTTTACAAGTTCCGTTCTGATCTTTTGAAACTCAATGACATCTTCCCGGAGGGGATCGAAATCCCAAAGATCTACCCAGGAAAGCAGATCATCCATTTTCCCACGATCAAAACGCACGGACATTCCATCACCACCGGTGCGATCAAGAACTCCTTCGGCGGGCTGCTGAAAGAAGTGCGACATTACGCGCACAAGTACATTCATGAGGTCATGGTCGATCTGATGCTGATGCAGCGCGAGTTGCATCCGAAGGTGCTGGCGGTGATGGATGGGACGGTCTGTGGCGATGGAGCCGGGCCTCGGACGATGATCCCGCGGGTCGGCAATGTATTGCTGGCTTCGTTCGATTCGGTCGCCATTGACGCGGTGGCAGCGAGAGTCATGGGCTTTGATCCGCTGTCGATTCCGTACCTCCGAATGTGCCACGAGCGGGGTCTGGGGGGCGCCGATACCGCCGCAATCGACATCGTGGGAGATGATATAGCAGCAATCAACCTCGGTTTCCATACCAAGCGGTCACTGGTCATCTGGGGTGATCAGATGCTGCGCAAGGGGCCTTTGCGCTTCATGGAGAAAGCCGCATTGCACTCCCCGCTGGCGGTCTGGGCGCCGTTTGCGTCGAATGTCTATCACGATTGGTTGTGGTACCCCACGGTTGGCCAGCAGATCATCCGTGGTTTCATGCGCACTGAGTGGGGACAGTTGTTTCAGTCGTATCGGACGAAATTCGGCAGGCACTCCTGACTTCGGGTACCACGCTGGAGGCTGGTTGCGAAAATTAGGGATCTTAATCCATAACTCCTCTCAACCCGACGGACACTAACATGCCAACCATCGCCATCATCGGTGCATCCACCGACCGCAGTAAGTTCGGCAACAAGGCCGTTCGCGCGTATTCTCAGCAGGGATGGACGGTGTTTCCCGTCAACCCCGGCGCACCGACCATCGAGGGATTGAAGGCATATCGCTCGATTCTCGACGTGCCACGACCCATTGACCGGGTGTCGTTGTATCTGCCTCCCAGCGTCGGCATTTCTATCTTGGACGACATCGCCAAGGTGGGCACCGCTGAGTTGTTTCTCAATCCTGGGTCAGAGTCGGATGCCTTGATCGAACAGGCGGAACAGCTTGGTCTCAATATTGTCGTTGCCTGCTCGATTGTGGATATCGGTGTCAGCCCGGCACATCTGGGCTGACCATCTCTTTCCGGAGACGATTTCATGGCCTCCTATTCACTGGAATGCGGGTGGTGTGGGCGGAGCTACCCTGCCGATGTTCTTCAGCGGCTCTGCGTCGACTGCCAGCGTCCTTTGCTGGCGAAGTACAGTTTCACAGAATCGGATGGGCGCCGGATTCGCGGCGGCTTGAGTTCCGGCCCGCGTTCCCTGTGGCGATTCCACGGGGTCCTGCCAATGACCGACACCTCCCACATTCTATCTCTCGGGGAAGGCGGCGTGCCTCTCATCAGTGTCCAGCGACTGGCATCACGAATGGGCCTGACTCAACTCTGGGTCAAAGACGAGTCGCAGAATCCCACCGGCTCATTCAAGGCCAGAGGTATGACGGTTGCGATTTCCCGCGCGGTTGAATTGGGTGCCAGGAGATTCTGTCTCCCGTCCGCCGGGAATGCCGCCGGGGCAGCGGCAGCGTATGCCGCTCTCGCGGGCTGCAGGATTCGCGTGTACATGCCATCCGATTCCGGTGAGGCGTTCTTCGCGGAATGCCGTGGTTACGGGGCAGAAGTCAATGCCGTCGATGGCACGATCGCCGATTGCGGGCGTCGTATGGCCGCTGAATGCGATCCGGGCGAGTGGTTCGACTTATCGACGCTGAAAGAGCCGTACCGGCTCGAAGGCAAAAAGACGATGGGATACGAACTGTTTGAGGATTTCGGCGGGAGTTTGCCCGACGTGATTATCTACCCCACAGGCGGTGGTACTGGACTGATCGGGATGTGGAAGGCATTCGGTGAGATGCAACAATTGGGATGGGTCGGCGGACAGAAGCCGCGCATGGTCAGTGTTCAGACAATCGGCTGCGCACCAATTGTCAACGCGTATGAGCAGGGAAAGGACACAGCCGAACCCGTGAGAGACCCGCATACGGCGGCATTGGGATTGCGTGTGCCGGGGGCGGTCGGCGATTTCCTCATCCTTCGCGCGATCCGCGAGTCGGGAGGATGCGCGCTGGTGGTAACGGAGGAGGAATGGGCCGACGGCCAGTCCTTGCTGGCCTCGGATGCCGGTCTGTATGCGTCTCCGGAGGGCGGTGCCGTCGTCGCTGCGGCCAGGAAGCTCTTGGCACGAGGCCTGATCTCCCGCAGTGAGCGGATCGT
>JAGVEK010000067.1 GCA_020058315.1 Candidatus Zixiibacteriota bacterium | reverse complement strand
CGGATCGCCCTTCACCAAACAGGATTCCACGATTTCACTGGCCTTGGCCGGCGTGACATTGCCGTACGACATCCGTGGATGACCCGGCACCAATACGTCCATCAGCGGCTCAAGGTAGCAGAGTCCGACACACCCGACCTGGACGATGATCGCCCGGAGGTGATTGTCCTTTAGCGTCGCCTGGATGGACTCCAGCACTTTCACGGCGCCGGCGGCCCGACCGCACGATGCGGTCCCGAGGTAAATGACCGGGACATCTCCGGCCGCCAGGGAATCCCACTTCTTCTTCGCTTTTTCTCTTTGCTTCTGGAGTTTATTCATATTCCGATAGTACCTGTTTCAGCCGGATCACCGTCATCTGACTATGAATTTCATCATCTGTCTGAATCACGGGCGCCAGAGCGCAGCACCCTAAGCAGGCGACCCGCTGCAGGTCAAACCGCCGGTCCACCGTGGTCTGCCCGGGCAGGATGCCCAGTTCCCGTTCCAGTGCCTGGCTGAGGATTTGTCCGCCCCGCACGTGACATGCTGTCCCGAGACACACTTTCACTGAGTGCCGGCCAGGCGGCGTGAAGCGAAACTGGGAATAGAACGAGGCCACGCCAAACACCTGATTCTCAGAGATACGCAGGAACCGGGACACGTGCCGCATTGCTTCTTCGGAGATGTATCCAAATGCCCTCTGGACCCCTTGAAGGACCGGGATCAGATCACCTTGCTCGCCTTTGAACCGGGCAAGAACAGGCCCGTATTCATCATAACTCACGGCAGAATCCTCCATCTCCACACGATCGGTCATCTCCAGCCGCTACTCTCCGCCACGGCTCTTCTGGCCCAGCAGCGTGCAGTCGGTGAGCTTCGCCTCACCTCTGACATGGTCCTCAGCGAATGCCATGCATGTTGGCGCACCGCAGCAACCGCAGTCGATCTGCGGCAGGTTCTGATACACCCTGTCCCTCTCCTTCATTCTCTTGATCGAGGTCTCCAGATCGGTGTCGAAATAGGTCGTGAGACGGGGCAGGAGGGGGTTTTCAAAGAAGAAATACCCTTCCTCGAGCTTCCGCGCGATCTCCTTCTCGTCAACGCGGATCCCCTTTTCATACAATTGCCGCTGCTTGATACTGTTCGTGCGGGCGACATAGGGATTCTCAACGTTGAATGGCCCGCTGACGCAGCCTAACATGTGCGCCAGCGCTTCAACGAAACTGACGTTGCGAAGACGCGAGTTCTCGATATCGTCGAGGATTCGCACCACGTGGTCCAGGCCGGCGACAGCCAGCCACTTCTCCGTCCTCGCCGCCCGCGCGATGCTCCCCATCCTCACCCAACCTGTATCAAAGACGAAATCCTCCGGCACCTGGGCTTCGTGAAACTGCTGCTTGATCGCTATAATGTGGGGGAGCAGCGCAGAATAGACATCTCTGATGGAAACAACTCCGTCGAACCACGATCGCGTTTTTTCCGCCGGCTGCTTGGTGGAAACGATCTTTGCCGGACAGGTGGCGATGTACAGCACGCCGATATCCTCCGGCTTCAGGCCCAGCCGGCCAGGGAAGCTGCGGCGTATCTCCCGCGCCGTGACTTCCCGCGGCACGTCCAGTGGTACCACCAGTTCGACCAGGTCCGGGTACTTCACCTGGATGAGCCGGAGAATGCACGGGCAATATGATGAAATGAGCGGGAGCCGGCCTTCATACGCTTTCATGAACATGTCCAGGGCGACAGCCAGCTCCGCTGCGGAGGTCGTTACGTCCACGACTTCATCGAAGCCAAGCTGCTTGAATGCCAGGTGGACGATGTACGGGTGAATACTCGGATCGAACTGGGAATACAGGACCGGAGAGGGCACCACGACCCGGTAAGGAAAACTGGATACCTGGCCGATCGGATCCGTGATCGGTTCAATGGCACCGGACGGGCACACCGAGATACATGAACCGCAGTCGACGCAGAGCTCTTCGGAGATCACCGCTTTCCCGCCCCGGACTCGAATGGCCTGGGTCGGACAATGATGCATGCATCTCATGTGACCGCGACAGCGGTCTCGGTTGATCTGGTGGGCATGATAGTACTTTGCCATGCTAACCCTGGAGCTCCTCAAAGAACGCCGATCTATGTCAGGAACTTCATCCGCAGGGTGGTCCCTTTGTCCACCTCACTGGCGATCTTCAGTTCATCGGAGTTGTTCTTGATGTTCGGCAGACCCATGCCGGATCCGAACCCCATGGCGCGCATTTCTTCGGTGGCAGTGGTAAATCCCTGCTCCATGGCCAGCCCAACATCCGGGATGCCCTTTCCTTCATCGTCGATCCCCACTGAGATCACGTCAGGCGCCACGGTGAGACTGACCTTCCCCCTCCGGGCATGCATGACGACATTCATCTCGCCCTCATATGTGCAGATCGCCACGCGACGGACCAGCCCGGGGTTAAATCCGATCTTCTTCAAGAGCGATTTCACTTCCGTGGATACGAGACCCGCTTCCGCGAAATCGCCTCCCCGGATAACGAACTCTCTTTGCAGCAGAATGGCGCCCGCTTTCGGTCCATGATCCGCGTCTGCCGGATCTGCGCAAGCCTGTCTCTGCGGGAACTCGATTCGGATGCAGGCGTCGTACATGTCCAGCGTGCTGGACAGCAGGACCAGATGATTGTCCAGGGCATACTGTTCCGATGTGTCCTTCGGCCTCTTGCCCCGGACAAAAACAACGCCTTTGAACGCTGCCATGTGGGCCGAAATCACAGCCTGCTGAGCTGCCAGGCCCGTAAGCAAAACCGAATTGGGTTCACCAAATGCCAAAACGTCACTCATCAGGTCGGAGGCGTAGACATGCTCAACTTCCCCGTCGAGCCAATCTGCGCCGGCAATTACCGATGCTTCCAGCGCTTCTTTGATTCCCCGCAGTTCCACAACCAGAGTCCCAATCCTGTCCTTGGTTCGCCTGTCCTCTGATCGGGTGCCGGCCTTGTGGCCAGCGCGATCGACCGATCTGCAGTTGTCTCAGTTGCCGCCGAGACCGCAGGCCTGCAATTTGCTCACTAAGTCAAACGTGGCAAGCCCCGTGGACAAGATGGCAATGTCATACTTGCTGGCCAGATCCACTGTCTCCTGCGGTACCTGCTTGCCGCTGGTGATAACGATGGCCGCGACGTCGACAAGATTGGCGGCGGGGACGATGCTCTTATGGGTCTGCACGGTCAGCCAGAGATTCCCCGATTTCGCGCCCGCCATCACGTCGCTCACCATGTCGGAAATAAACACGCCTTCAACGGCCCGGTCGGTGAACTGACTCAGGGGTTTCAGGCCAACCTTCTCCAGCAAATCACGCGTCATCATGAGCGTTCTCCTGCATCACAGTGTGAACAATATCGGTGTCGGCATCAGAACGGCGGGCGGCGGTCCTGGGGCGGTTCTTGAGACAGCATGCCCACATCATGAAGGAAGTCCCCTCTGCACTGTGAGAAATCGGTAATCAAGTCGAAGGAGATCACCGCAATCCGTGGCCGGGAAACGTCTCTTCGTTGATTGAAGTAGTCGGTGAGGATCTGAAGCTTGCGGGGGGGGATGGGTTGTGGCCTCGTGTCCAACTCCGAGAGAAAGCCGAACGCGACCACGATCCAGGTTCGTGCCGCCTCGTATTGTCGCCTGAGGATGTCCACGCCGCAGTCCGGGAGACACTCAGTGCAATGCAGAAGCCCCATGAGGTCGCTAAATGGTTCCACGCAATTGCATCTGCTGCACTGCAGATCGAACTGGAAGGACTGCGGGTTCTCCACCCGGCTCCAGAAATGGTCCCCCTCACGATACTTCTCCCCCAAGAACGGCACCTGTTCGTGGGAGAAGAAGGTCCTCTGACGATTGCAGTGATAGCACTTCTCAAAGGCCACGAAACCGAACCGAATATTGGTCATCGTCCACTGGTGTCGACAATCGGCCATCTTCATCTACTCCCCGTTACAAACCGGTTGAAGAAGAGCGCCTGCGTTCTTCCGTTGCCAGTCTCGCACCACGGAGTAACTGTCCCGAGCCCGCGACGGCAAATCTCGAGGCCCGCCCGTGGCACCGGCTGCGGAGTCCTGCGCGGCTTCTGGCTCTGACAGAGGGGTTCGCCTGACACCGGGGATGGTCCTCGTGCAACGCCGACTCACTCGATATCCCCAAAGCACAACCGTCTCAAACCTCGCCGGCAAGTACAACAGAACTTGACGGGGCCACGCACGAGAGAGGCGTTCCCGGAGTGTCCGGTCATACACGTGGCGCTGAACAGCACTGCAAGCAGGTGGTTCTCCCGTTTCACCGTCACCTCCGCACACAAGATAATCCAACGGCCCGGAAGTAGCAAGTCAGACGGCGCCGCGGGCCGTCAAAGTATTGGCGACCAGCGAAACAGGGAAACGGCCGCCACGAGGACGCGCCATCGGCCCCCCCAGCCGTCCAACCGGGCCCGCTCCCGAAAACCGGACGACGAGCCGGAACACCCTTCTCCTGAGAGACCAGGAACGGTCACCACGATTGTCATGTGTACCAGTCCAGAACGGTCCTTCTGGCTACAGTAATGAAGACCGCAACGAAGTTCTCTCGTCCGCAACTTGCCCTCTGGGTACTCACTCCATCTCCGCCTGTCGTTCACCTCACTGACGGGAGGCCTTATGCTGTTGTCAAATGCGGCTACCCGCTTCACCCGCCAACTG
>JAGVEK010000487.1 GCA_020058315.1 Candidatus Zixiibacteriota bacterium | reverse complement strand
CTGCGCTCGGGCATGGGCAACCCATGGCTCAAAATCGGCGGCGTGAAGATCTTCCTCGATGGCGCTTTAGGGTCTCAGACTGCGTGGATGCTCAAACCCTACACCTCCGACCGCCGCAATCGCGGTGTTTGCCGCCTCGACGCCGACTCGTTCGAGCGAGTCATTCGCCGCGCCACGCGGCACGGCTTGTCCGTTTGCGTGCATGCGATTGGTGACGCCGCCACGCGGCAGGCGATCGACGGTTTGTTAAAGTATCGCTCCCGATTCCCAAAATCGCAGCCGCCCCGGATCGAACACCTGCAACTCATCGACCGCACGGATTTGGATCGGCTGATCGATTCCGGCATCATCGCCTCCATGCAGCCTTCGCACCTTCTGACCGACCGCGATTACGCCGAACGCCACTGGGGGAAACGCTCCCGTCGCGCCTTCTCGCTGCGCTCTCTCGTGAAAAGGGGAGTACCGCTCGCCTTTGGCTCCGACGTGCCCATCGAGCCGATGTCGCCCCTGTCAGGCATCGGTGCCGCCGTGCAGCGCGCTCGTCCCAAGGACCGTCGTGGTCCCTGGTACCCCCAAGAACGCCTCGCTCCCTGGGAGGCAATCTGGGGTTTCACCGCTGGTGCGGCTTTGGCCGCCGGCGATGGCTGGCTCCGGGGAATGATCAGACCGGGATTGTTGGCCGATCTCGTCGTGCTTGATCAAAACATTCTAACAATTGACCCCAAGAAGATCTTCGACACGCGGGTTGCCATGACTTTCGTGGACGGCACCCGTGTTTTCGACGCAGAGGAGTAGAATCTGCCTGTCGGCACGGTATGGACCGGGCACATGGGTAACAGAATTGTCCCGGGAGAACCGGTGCCTGCGGCCCCTCCCTTTTCAGGCCCCTCCCTTTTCAATTGACGCTCCCCTTCAGAATGCCGATCCTTACACCGTGACAACTACGCGATGGGGTATGATCGTCGTCCTCGCGGTGATGCTGGCAAGCGCACTCGCCGCGTCTGTTGGGTCCGCCGCGACCGTGGACGTCATCGCCATCGATGGCCCTATTGGTCCGGTGACCCAGACCGTGATCGAGGACGCAGTCAGGGCGGCCGAGGACAAAGGGGCGGAAGCTCTGATCATCGAACTCGATACGCCCGGCGGCTTGATGTCCACCACCAAGAAGATCACCCAGACAATTCTCAATGCCAATGTACCGGTGGTCGTGTATGTATTTCCGCAGGGAGCCAGCGCGACCTCAGCCGGCGTCTTCATCCTTATGTCCGCCCATTTCGCCGTCATGGCTCCTGGGACTAATACAGGCGCCGCCCATCCGGTGATGCTCGAAGGCAAGATGGACTCGGTGATGGGGGTCAAATCCGAGAGCGATGCCGCCGCCAATATCCGGGCGCTGGCGCTGCGGCGCGGACGCAATGCCGAATGGGCCGAACGCGCCGTCCGGAAATCCGAATCGATCACGGCCGACGCCGCAGTCGACTCCCATGTCGTCGATTTTGTCGCCAGAAACATCGATGATCTCCTGGACTCTCTCCAGGGGCGGACCACGACTCTGCCGCGCGGCGACGTGACACTCAACACCGCGGGCGCCAACGTTGTGCGAACTGAGATGACCTGGCGAGAGAAGATTCTCTCAGTCCTCACCAATCCCAATATCGCCTACATCCTGATGTCGATCGGCTGGCTCGGGATCATGATGGAACTCTATCATCCCGGCGCGATCTTCCCCGGAGTGGTCGGCGCGATCTGCCTGATCCTCGGTTTCTATTCGCTCCAGACCCTCCCGATCAACTACGCGGGCCTTTCGCTCATCGGTCTGGCGATCCTGTTATTTATATTGGAATTGAAGATCGTCAGCCACGGACTGCTGACTATCGGAGGTGCAATCGCGATGATCATCGGCTCCGTGATGCTGATTGACTCCACCGAGCCGGGCGCCCGCATTTCGCTGACTGTCATTCTGGCGATGGTTGGGACCGTTGTCGCCTTCTTCATGCTCGCGATGGCTCTGGCATTGAAGGCGCGTTCACGGCGTCCCGCCACCGGTTTCGAGGGTCTCATCGGGCAGGTTGGGACGGCGGCAGAAGCGTTCGACGCGACCGGGCAGATCCGTGTCGCCGGGGAGTACTGGCAGGCGAAAACCACAGTGCCGGTTCAATCCGGGGCAAGAGTCGAAATTATTGATAAGCAGGGAATGGTGTTGATCGTCAAGCCCGTTTCATAGGAGGAAACCATGCCGCAAATCGGAACACTAACAGTTGTGCTGGTCGCTCTGTTCATTGTGGCCAACGCCATACGGATTCTCAAGGAGTACGAGCGCGGGGTTATTTTTCGGCTCGGTCGTCTGATCGGCGCGAAGGGCCCGGGATTGATTTTCCTGATTCCGATCGTCGACAAGATGCAGCGCGTCGATCTGCGGACCATCACCTACGACGTGCCCCCTCAGGATGTCATCACGCGCGATAACGTGACGATCAAAGTCAACGCCGTCCTGTATTTCCGCGTCATGGATGCCAACAAGGCAATCACCAATGTCGAGAACTACATGATGGCGACTTCGCAGATTGCCCAGACAACCTTGCGGTCGATCCTTGGGCAGTTTGAGCTCGACGACCTTCTGTCCACCCGCGATCGCATCAACCAGAAGCTGGCGCAGATCATTGACGACCAGACCGAGCCGTGGGGCATCAAGGTCTCCGTTGTGGAAGTGAAGAACGTGGACCTGCCGGTGGAGATGCAGCGCGCCATCGCCCGTCAGGCCGAGGCTGAACGTGAACGCCGCGCCAAGATCATCCACGCCGAAGGTGAGCATCAGGCCGCCGAACGTCTCGCCGCCGCCGCCGAGATCATGAGCAGGAACCCGGCCACTTTGCAGTTGCGCTACTTGCAGACCCTGACCGAAATCGCCGCCGAGAAGAACTCGACCATTATCTTCCCGCTGCCGATGGACATGATCACGCCATTCCTCAAGGCTGCCCAGAAGTACGTCGCTGAAGAGATGCCAAAAACCACCTGAGCAGCAAGCCATCCGCTGCCGCAACTGACCAGAGATCGCGAGGGGCGGGTCTAAGACCCGCTCCTACCCCACCATGGGACGATAAGCGCCTGAATCACAACCAAATGCCGGAGATGAATCCCACGTTACTTTGGATCGATGGGACGCCTTCGACTCTGATCCTCATAAGACCCAGACTGACAATTGGTTGCGCGCACTCCATGGGAAGAAATCATATTCATCCCTTCTGATTCACATTTTCCCATTGACATCCAATCACTTGCCCCTTGATTGCCTGCTTTTTCGGGAACCGTTCGAACCAAAAAAGCGAGGCAGTCATGGTTAAATCTAAGGAAAGTGTATTGGAGCTATTGGATGTCAACAAAGTCCGCTATGTGCGATTGCTGTTCACCGACATCCTCGGCCAGATGAAGGGCATGTCGATCACCCGCAGTGAGATCGAAACAGTTCTGGAAGAGGGGCAGGGATTCGACGGCTCGTCTGTCGAGGGTTTTGTCCGCATCGAAGAATCCGATCTGATGGCGATGCCTGACCTGCGTTCGTTCCGGGTCATTCCCTGGGAAATCGCAGGGGAGAAGGTCGCCCTCATGTTCTGCGATATCTTCAACCCCGATGGAACGCCGTACGCGGGCGACCCTCGCTACGTGCTCAGGCGCACTCTGAAGAATGCCTCGGATCGCGGCTACACATTCAACTGCGGCCCCGAGATCGAATACTTCTATTTCCGCAACGCGCACAGCACCGAGCCATTGGACCACGATGGTTACTTTGACTATTCCACCGTCGACGAAGGCACCAAGATGCGCAAGAAGGCCGTCGTTTCTCTCGAAGCGATTGGCGTCCCCGTTGAGTGCTCGCATCACGAGGTGGCACCCTCCCAGCACGAGATCGATCTGCGGTACCAGGAAGCATCGGTCATGGGCGACTTCGCCATGCTCTACCGGTTCGTGGTCAAAGAACTTGCGCTCGAAGCCGGGGCTTATGCCAGTTTTATGCCCAAGCCGGTCTTCGGTCAGAACGGCTCCGGCATGCACACGCACATGTCGCTTTTCAAAGGGGACAAGAACGCCTTCTTCGACGCGAATGATCCCTACCATCTGTCAGCGCTGGCCCGCTCCTTCATGGCCGGGATTCTGATGCACGTCCGCGAAATGACGCTGGTGCTGAACCAGTGGGTGAATTCGTACAAGCGGCTGGTGGTGGGTTACGAAGCTCCCGTGTACATCTCCTGGGGACGCCGCAATCGTTCGTCGCTGGTCCGCGTCCCGATGTACCGTGTCGGCAAGGAAAAGGCCACGCGCATTGAGCTGCGTTCAGCCGATCCCGCCTGCAATCCATATCTGGCATTCGCCTGCATGCTGGCGGCGGGACTCGACGGAGTCGACAAGGGATACAAACTCCCCGACCCTATCGAGGAGAACATCTTCCACATGAATGAGTCCGAGCGGCAAAAACGTGGCATCCAGGCTCTCCCGTCATCCCTGATCGAAGCGTGTGATCTGATGGCCGGCTCAGCCCTCATGAAGGAGACGCTGGGCGAGCATATCTTCAACACACTGCTGGAAAACAAGCGGCTGGAATGGGATCGTTACCGCACGCAGGTCACCGATTACGAAATCGGCGCCTACCTGCACGTGCTGTGAGCCACTCTGAGCAGTAGGGGCACGGCTTGCCGTGGCCGAGTGGCCGCGCGCGCGATCAAACCGGGCACGGCAAGCCGTACCCCTACGATTTTGCGCGGGATTCAATCGGATGGGTGGAATTGGTGATCGCCGCGTATTGCAGATCACACAGTTTGCCTTCATCTGCACCGTGATCTATCTTCCACCGTGAACGCTTCTCCAATCCACTGGTCATTGAAACAGATGGCAAACGGCCTTCGTGACGGGACCGTTTCTTCGGAGGCACTTGTTGATGCACACCTTGCCCGGATTGACGCTCGTCGCGAGTTGAACGCGTTCATCCATGTCGCAGCCGATTCCGCCCGGATGGAAGCGTCGGTCGCAGATCGTGTGGGTCATGCCAGAAGTCAGCTTCAGCCATTGACCGGCATACCCATCGCGATCAAGGACAATATCCTGGTGAAGGATGTGCCGTGCACCTGTGGCTCAAGGATGCTTCAGGATTGGGTCGCACCGTATGATGCAACAGCGACCGGGCGTCTGAAATCGGCCGGTGCCGTGATTCTCGGCAAGACCAACTGCGATGAATTCGCGATGGGATCCTCCAACGAGAACTCCTTCTTCGGTCCCGTCCGAAATCCCGTTGATCCTGAACGCGTGCCCGGCGGATCGTCCGGTGGATCGGCAGCAGCCGTCGCCGGCTTCCAGGCGGCCGCCGCGCTTGGCTCCGACACCGGTGGATCAGTCCGTCTTCCCGCCGCCTTCTGCGGTGTTGTGGGATTGAAACCCACCTACGGTGCGATTTCACGTTGGGGTCTCATCGCATTCGCTTCGTCCTTGGACCAAGTTGGTGTGCTCGCCCGCACCGTTGAGGATACGCGCCTCGTGTTTGATGCAATTCGCGGGTTCGATCCTCGTGATTCCACCTCCATCGCAGTTCCACCAGTACGGCGCATTCCCGATGAACTAACAATTGGTCTGCCGCGCGAGTACTACGGCGAAGGTCTTGACCCCGAGGTGCGTCGCGCAATTACTCACGCTGCTGAGGTTCTTCAGGCCGACGGGCACAAACTGGTAGATGTTTCGCTTCCGCATTCCAAGTACACGATCGCCGCTTACTACGTAGTTTGCTGTGCCGAAGCATCGGCCAACCTCGCCCGCTACGATGGTGTCAAGTACGGTTATCGCACGCCGGTTACCGAGGATCTGCTCACCATGTATGGCCGCACACGCGCCGAAGGATTCGGCACGGAAGTGAAGAGACGGATTCTGCTCGGCACCTACGTGCTCTCCGCAGGATACTACGATGCCTTCTACGCGACGGCACAACGCGTGCGTTCGAAAATCGCCGGGGATTTCAGCGAGGCATTCCGCACGGTGGACTGTCTCTTGACACCGACCGCACCCACCTGTGCATTCAAACTGGGGGAGAAGCTGAACAATCCCCTTGCGATGTACCTGATGGACATTTACACCACTTCCGTCAATCTCGCGGGCTTGCCGGCTGTCTCGGTTCCATGCGGCCGCTCTACTGCCGGATTGCCAATTGGCGCCCAGATTATCGGCCGGCCCTTCGAGGAGAATCTCATTCTTTCCGTGGCAGAAGAAGTGGAACGGCAACAGCGGATGACGAACTCTGCGGGGTGATTGTAGCGGCCAAGGGGCTTCCATCCCCCTGGTAGACGTGTTTCACTGAATAGAGCTCAGGAATCAATGACAATTGATGCCATCCCATACGAACCCGTCATCGGCCTCGAGGTCCACGCGCAACTCTCGACCCGATCCAAGATATTCTGCGGCTGTTCTGCGACCTATGGCGCGCCACCAAATTCGCAGACCTGTCCCATCTGTCTTGGACTCCCAGGCGCACTCCCGGTCCTGAACCGGCAAGCCGTGGAACTCGCGATGCGCCTGATTCTGGCTATCGGCGGAGACGTGCGGTCGCGCAGT
>JAGVEK010000354.1 GCA_020058315.1 Candidatus Zixiibacteriota bacterium | reverse complement strand
GGGAGCGGGGCACAGCACGTCGAGAGGATCACACGGGAGGATCGCGAGCGAGGTCCAACGATATCCGCCGAATGTCAAGTCTGGAACAAGTACTGAATCTTCACGAAGTATTGCCGCGACGACAGACGTGTAGTCGCACGCCGCACGTCGTGATCGAAGATGGTGAAGCGGTCGTAATCGTATGTCGCCCCGGCGTAGAACGTCGAGAAGGGATTGAGACGATACGTGATCAAAGGATCAACACCCCATCGCTTGGCGAAGTTGTTGAATTCGCCGACCAGCCGCAGTGACAACTCCCTGCTGCATTGATAGCCGACACGTGTTCCGGCAATGTATCCGTTATAGAACTCCTTGTCAGTGTGCAAATCGCGGCTTTGCGTGAATTCGATGTCTGGTTCAATGAGCAGGCGGTTCACAGGGCGGAATTCGACCCAGCCTCTGAGAATCAGCTGTTTGCCGACGGCCTGGTTGTCGTAGGCGACCTGGTGGCCATAGATCACTGTCGCGCCCAGACGGGTCGCGCTGATGGGCGTGGCCTCAAACTGCGCCGCCATGTACCAGAGGTTGCGATAATCGGCGCCCTGGAAACGCTCTGTGCTCATCTGGTACTCGGCCGCGACACCAAGTTGTGCAAAGCGAAACTGGGAAGACCATTGCAAGCTCTGCCAGTCGTTCTTCCGGATGCCATCCGCATTCCAAATCCGTCCGAAGTTGAATCCCGGTGAGTGCGAGCAGAAGATCGAGCCCTTGGGACGGATCTGCTGATGGAAATTGGCTTCGAGATGCCGATCAGAATTGCGCGGCTGGAAACCGTTCGCGGCGCGATAGGTCGGTGTCCGGAAATATCCTTGAAGGGACGCACCTGTGTTGAGGGTATTGTATTGGATCGTGGCCAGTGCCGCGTTCCCCCAGAATGATTCCCCGTCGAACGTGGCGGTGTGTTTGCCGCCGGCGAAGACCTGACCCTCCAGATCGGAGGTCATGGCGGGATTGTTGGGTTCGTCCGTATGCGTCACAACGAACTGTCCCCGCAGATCGATACTCTTCGTGAAGCGGAGAGCACCATCAATACTGGCCAGCGTCCCCGCGCCGCCTCCCTCGATTCGCTGGTCTGTAATCAGCGTGCGGATGTGATTATCGCGTCCAAATGCGTGGCGGACGGCAAGCATATTCACGAAGGTCTTGCCGAGCGGGACATATGCCGACCGTTCCTCAAAGGGAATGATATCGAGGCTTTGACGATCGTGGGCGGAGAGAAGAGCGATGCTGGTTCGTCCGATCTGAGCCGATGTCTTGGCGGCAAAGTCAGGACTGTTGACGGACCGTGTGTAAACAGCGTTGAAATTAGTGCGGAAGAGATCCATCCCCTCCTGGAAAAACGGTCTCTTCTCAGGATAGGACAGGGCGAATGTCGTGTTGACATCCACTTGTGATGCGTCCGACTCGATCTGACTGAAGTCCGGGTTGTAGGTGGCTTCGAGAACGATGTCCGACGAAATCGCGTACTTTCCTCCCAAAGACAAATCAGCAAGGATTGCGCTATTCTTGAAAGGTTTTCCCGCTGACGCCGTGTCGCTGGCTGCGCCGGACTGATGGGCCGCGAAGCTTGGGAGGAACTCGATACCCCGTCCCGGCGTGACGTTTTCAATGCCGGACACTGTGCCCCATTGGCAGGGCCAGCAAGATTCCTTCTTATCATTGGCGGACCATGACATCGAGTAATGGACCTCACGGAAGTGGTGCCTGTAGAAGTCGAATCTCCAGCTCTGAACAGGCTTGTTCGGGAACCGCAGGCTGGCGAAGGGGATAGCGAGTTCCACTTGGTATCCGGAGTCAGTGATCTTCCCGGCCGATTCGAACATCAGATCGAAATTCTGGTCTTCGCCATACTCCGGCGTCCAGAGGGCATCGTAGGGAATGCCGAACGGATTGACATTGATAATGTAAGCCCGGGACGCGTCGCCGTACGTGTCGAAGAAAAACCCGATGTTATCATCTGAGAAGATGCGCTCCCGTTCACACAGCGAGGCGCGAACAGTCCCCGGAGCAGCGTGGCAGATCGCGGCCAGGTAGAGATGATCGTCATCGTAGGTCACAAACGCCTCGGTGTGAACCGGAGGGCACACCTCTTCGCCGGGAGAGTGCTCCGTGAAGCTGGTGGCGGGCTGGGCTTCCTGCCAACCCTGATCGCTCAGATCGCCGTCGATTTTGATCGGGCTGGGCGCACGGCTGACATGCAGTGACGGAAGGTATGTGGGAACGAATTTCGTATCGGGCGAATCGGCCGGTGATCCGGATGCCGAGCTTATTGCGAGCAGCGTTCCTATGATCGGGCCCACCCATCTCGTATGCGACATTTCAGATCCTCTTCTTTCGTTCGCTTGCGGCGCTGCAGCTTGGAGCTGATCGAAGCCGCGAATTCCCCTCGGTGCGGCGCTGAACGCTCTCAGCATCGACGATCTTGTTTCCTGTTCACTGGGGAAGTGCTCCCCGGTTGATTCCCTGCGCGGGGTATCCGATTGTCGACTCCTCGGGGGGCACACAGCGACGCCGCTTGCCACCATCGCCCGCACATTCTTATGACGGGGAGAGCGGAGAAAAGGTTACAGGCGAGGCGTACGACGAACAGTCAGCAACCGAGGATCCCTCAGCCATTGGCGGCGATTGCGATCAGTGACTTCCAGCGAGACGGGGCTTGGAGGAAGACAGGTGGTGTCCTAACTTGGGAACACTGGCGGGCGGGGCTGGCCTGCAATCGGACGCGACCAGAGCTTCTTGGAATTCACTTCATGGTCACTTGCAGCGATTTCCCCATGGCGGTGCCACGGCTCTTCAGAGCCGTGCATCGCTGGGTGCGCCGGGGAGACCACGGGTCTGAAGACCCGTGGCACTTCAACCTGCAGGTTCTGAAATGAGTTCTGACAAGCCTGTCAGGTCTGGAAGAGGTACTGAATTTTCAGGAAGTACTGCCGCGCCGACAAGCAGGTTGTCGCGTGCCTTGCCGTGGGCTCGTAAAATGGGTAGAGGGCATAGTCGTACGTTGCTCCGGCATAAAACGTCGAGAACGAGTTGAGACGGTAGGTGACCAGCGGGTCGACACCCCAGCGTTTATTGAAGCTGTTGTATTCTCCCACCAGTCGCATCGAAAACTCGCGATTGAACTGGTAGGTCAGCCGGGTTCTCGCGATGTACCCCTTGAAGTACTCCTTGTGAGTATCGAGATCCCGACTATGAGTGTACTCAATGCTCGGTTCGATGAGGACGCGATTCATGGGACGGAATTCGGCCCAGCCACTGACACTGATCTGCCTGCCCATTGCCTCATAATCGTAGGCGACTTGATCACCAATGCTGATGCTCTCGCCGATTTGCACCGCGCTGGTGGGGCGCGCATCAACCTCCGTGTAAAGCGACCAGACCTTTGTGAAGTCGATGCCGTTGAATCGCTCGCGGCTGCGCATGAAACTTGACCAGAAGCTGAGTTGTGCGAATCGAAACTGTGAACCCCACTGTAGTTGCCACCAATCGTTCTTGTTGAGGCCGTCGAAGTTCCAAATCCGGCAAGCTTTGATTCCAGGCTGAAGGGTGTAGAAGATGCTGCCGGTGGGACGGAACACGTGATTGTAGGCGGCCAAGATGCGGCGATCGGAGTTTCGCGGCTGGAACCCGTTCGCGGCCCGGTAGGTCGGTGTGCGTTGATAGGCCGACAAGTATGCGCCCGTGCTGCGCGAATCATACCGCAACGTCCCCAGCACTCCGGTTCCCCAGAACGACTCCCCGTCGAACGTTGCCGTGTGCTTGCCATTATCGAAAAGCTCGCCCTCCAGCCACGGAGTCATCTCCGGCTTGTTGGGTTCGGTCGTGTGGGTCGCGATGTACTGGCCGGTGACACCGAGGCTCTTGCTCAGACGCAGAAATGCGTCGAAACTCGCGATCGTTCCCGAGCCGCCGCCTTCGATGCGCTGATCGGTGACAAGTGCGCGGATGTGATTGTCCCGCCCGAACACCCGGCGAACGGCGACCATGTTGACGAACGTCGGTCCAAGGGGAATGTACTCCGACTTCTCTTCGAACGGAATAATCCCGAGACTCTGCCGGTCATGCGCCGAAAGCACGGCCATGCTCGTTCGTCCCACACTGGCAGAGGTTTTGGCTGCGAAGTCCGGGCTGTTGATCGACCGCGAGTAGACAGCGAAGAATTCAGTTCGGAATAGGTCAAAACCCTCTTGAAAGAACGGCCGTTTCTCCGCGTAAGAGAGGGCGAACGTGGTGTTGACATCCACCTGTGAGGCGTCGGCTTCGATCTGACTGAAATCCGGGTTGTATGTGGCCTCGAGGACGACATCCGATGAGAGCGCGTACTTGCCGCCGATCGATAGATCGCCGAAGATGTCGCTATTGCTGAAGGAATTCCTCGGCCTGGCGGTGTCCTGGACCGCCCCTGATTGGTGCGCGACGAAGCTGGGGAGGAGTTCGACACCCCGCCCGGGCTTGACGTTTTCGATGCCGCTGACAGTTCCCCACTGGCAGGGCCAGCAGGATTCTTTCTTGTCGTATGCGGACCAGGACATCGCATAATGCACTTCACGCTGATGGTGACGGTAGAAGTCGAATTTCCATTCCTGTACCGGCTTGTCCGGGAATCGAAGGCTCGTGAACGGGATGGCGAGTTCCACCTGATACCCTGAATCGGTGATCTTCCCGGCCGATTCGAACATCAGATCGAAATTCTGGTCTTCACCCCACTCCCGCGTCCAAAGGGCGTCGTAGGGGATGCCGGCGGGGTTGACGTTAATAATGTAGGCCCGCGATGCGTCGCCGTACGTGTCGAAGAAGAATCCGATGTTGTCGTCCGAGAAGACTCGTTCCCGTTCACAGATTGAAGACCTGACGGTGGCGGGGTCAGCATAACAGACCGCGGAGAGATAAAGGTGATCGTCATCGTACGTGACGAAGGCCTCCGTTCGGACCGGGGGTTTGATGTCTTCACTCGGCGAGTGCTCGGTGAAGTTGGCGGCCGGCAGGGTGCCCTGCCATCCCGCGTCGCTCAGATCGCCGTCGATCTTGATTTGCCCGGGGGCGCGGTGAGTCTGGAGAGTGGGGTGGTACCGGGGAACAAAAGAGTCTGTTGGAGTATCGGCTGATGCTTTGAAGGCCGAAGCCATCACGAGCAGCGATCCGACGACTGCACCGGCCAATCTCACATGCAACATTCTGAGTCTCCTCGCTCGCGATCTCTTGCCTGACGCATTCTGTTGGGAGGGACGAAACCATGGGTCCGGGCGTGGTCGGCGGCGGAAACACTCCGTGTCGACGCTTCTGCACCCAATCTGCTGGATCATTCTCTCCGCTTGAAATCACTCACCGGGCAACTCGATGGTTGCCTCATGGGGTGCCTGGCAACGCCGGTTGCCGTCACCGCCCGCACATTCGTATGACGGGGGAGCCGGGGAAAAGGTTACAGACAACGCGCGGCAAGTAGTCAGCGATCGAGAGCCCTTCAGCTACTGGCGGCGATGGCGATCGGTAACCTCCAGCGAGACGGGACTTGGAGGAAGACATGTGGTGTCTTAGGTTGGGAACACTGCCGTCCACTTTCATTTGAAGGGAGATACAGATGACACCTGCCGGCACATCGCGACTGGGAATCCTGGGGCGCTTCCTTGCCCCGTTCGGGCTGATCTTCGTGATCGTGGCTGTCGAATCGTCCGTGATGATGGCACTTGGGCGGACAGCCATGCAAAATGCGCAACCTGTATGGTCCGCTGCACTCATTGGCACGAGTGTTGGATTGGTGATTTGTCTTGCGGTGATGGCTGTGCTCCGAGTGCGGGGAATCGGTCGCTTCAATTGGGACATTGGTCAGCCATCACAGGCAGCGTGGGCAGCCGGTCTGGGTCTTGCGCTCGGGATGCTGACATCTCTCCTCGGCGCGGTTGTCCCGGGTGATATGCCCGACCCAGTTGCCGGGTACTCTTTCTTGCAGATCGCGGCACTGGTCGTGATTGGGCGGAGTGTCTATGAAGAGCTTCTGTTCCGCGGCCTCTTGCAGGGGCTTCTGACGCCACTCCTGTCCCGGTCTTGGCGGTTTTTCGGTCATGACCTTTCGCTTGCTGCGATAGTTGGCGCCGCGGCGTTCGGCTTGATTCACTTCTCGCTCTTGAGTCTGGGCGGCGACTTCGCGCCCGTATCCGTCATTGTCGTCGCGGCGTTT
>JAGVEK010000020.1 GCA_020058315.1 Candidatus Zixiibacteriota bacterium | reverse complement strand
TTCCACACCCTGAAAATATGGAAAGTGTTAAAAACACCAAAACTAGGCCCATCCGGTGCAACTCCACCCCCTGCCTCATTATTTCAAATTTGCCTAACGTTAGCTTCAGCCGCGAAACCGGTTGGCGCGACCCTGGCCCCGCCAGGGGCGTGACGACCGGGTTCGTCGGCTGGAAGCACTAGTTCGAAAGCCTTTCGCCGTTCTCAAAGAGCTTAAGCACATCGGCTTCTACAGTGGGCCGCCAATCTAGCGCCAATGCTTGGAACCGGTAGTGTGAATTCCCCGGACAATCCGACTCACCGCGCTTCGGAAACGCGATCCAGATCCTGCGCTCACCGGCTTCATGCTTGCTACTTGCAGAACTTGAGGCTGAAAGGCCCTTTACCGGCGGTTCATGCCGGATACCCGACTGCCAGGTAACTGGTAGCTGGCTTATAGGCCCAGTGCTCCAAAGGACCGTATCCACCGCGACGGTACCGAAGTCGAATAGCGTCACAATGTGATGGGGGCCAATCTTCTCCCCTTGATCGCAGACAACTGCCTCACTCTCGACCTCGGTCAATGTCCCAATCACGACGAAATCCGGAATTATCCCGCTACCACCCCAATACACTTCGCTCGCCGCTGATGAATTACACAGCGTCACTAAGATCAAAGCTATTGCCAGGATGCTGGCCCGCATTTCCGCACAGCCTTTCGAACGTCCAGCATAACCAGCGAAGGCGGCCGGCGAAGCCGGCTGGCGCGGACCTGGCGCAAGCCAGGTCCGTGACAGAGCCTTCGGCTGGTTCATGCTGTTGTTAGACAGTCCCAACATTACGGTGCCCAGATCCACCCTTCTACTTGCGCCAATGGTAGATCACGTGGACCAAGCGTTCTACCAAGGACAAAATCTGCAGCAGCCAGAACGCACACCGCGGCATCGACCGCATCCGCCGTCAGCACCGCGACGGAAATTCCACTCTCAAACGCGATGCAAGACGAAAGCCCATCAAGACTGCCACCCTTATCTGGTGCTTTGTGCGCCAAGCGCGTGACCGCGGGATATACCTCAATTGCTGAAATCGGCGCGCACTTTTCAAAGCCCCAGGCGAGCGGGATGGGCTGACCGTCTTCGACGCCGACCCTTTCCAGCAGCGTCAACGCCGCTACCGTGGTTCGCGAAATTAGGTTAGCGCCAACCTCAAGTGGAGACTTGCTATATCGAGTCCGAATTGAAGCGTCAGTGGACCGCTTGAAGAGGGCGTCCGCATCATATGCGAGCGGAGCGCCAGCTGCGTGATCTCTGAGCGCTAGGCCAAGGGGGCGCGCCCACCCGAGAGGTGCATCGATGGCAATCACGACAGGTGACCCTTTTGAGATCCACTGTTTCAGAATCGATGTGGGCTCTTCCTTCACTGAACATGTGCGGCATTCCGAGATGAGCACCCCGCCGTCGACCACGGAGCCCAACGCGAGCCCAACCTTCTTGGGCTGCGTTGCACAATCGACGCCGATTAGGACCGTCACCGTGACCTCACAATCTGTCTAACGACCTGGCGTTAAGCTGCAGGCGGTTCTGGCGCGCGGCTGGCGCAAGCCAGGCGCGTGACAGAGCCGACTGTCAGCTTAAACGCCTTGTTATGTGGGACATCCCCTGCATTCAGTGAATCTCCCTCCACTCGCCGACGATCAGCTCATCGGATCTGATTCTAATCGACTCGACTTCATCCGTCGTACCGAACAAAAGGCCGTACCAACCGGGTTCTACCCCGACATAGATGAGGGAGTCCGCGGCAACTCCAGCCGAATCGAGAAGGAAGATCGTGAAGTCCGTCTTACGTTCTATAACGATTGCGCGACGAAAATGGGAGTACGGACTGGGTCCATCGTAGATCCAAGCGCATCGCTCCAAATCGGCTCTATCGCGCTGAGATGACTCGCGAATCGGTTGGACAGGCATGACGTTGAATTTGCCGAGCGCCGTCCGATACCAGACAGAGATCTGATTCGGACTTGGAATGGCCCCATCGCCGATCTCACTCGAAACGTCAGATGCGGCAACGCTGCGTGCGAACGATCCACCGAGCAGGAGTATAAGAATCGCGACTACCGATGATCTCAACGTACTACCTCAATTCGCTGAGGCCGTTGCCCCATCTCTCCAATCCACATAACTAGAAATGTCTTGCCCTACTGAGGACTCGGACACCCCGATTCTCTGGTCTCTGTGGTGAGGCCAGTGAACGGTCCGTGTAGGAACCCTGTCTCCCTTGAATGACACAATGCGAGGCCGATGTTCCTGTCGCGATATCGTTATGGCTGGTCCGTGTAGCGCGGCAGGGCACCTCGCTGATATTGAGTTTACAGGATTGGTCAGGCCTTGTCCAGGGGGCTCGTGACGCCCCGCCCACCTCGATTGAGCACGTGGGTGTAGATCATCGTCGTGGCCACGTTGGCGTGGCCCAGGAGTTCCTGGATGGTGCGGATGTCGTAGCCGTCCTCAAGCAGGTGGGTCGCGAAGGAATGGCGGAACGTGTGGCAGGAGGCCGGCTTGGTGACTCCCGCCAGGCGTACGGCCAGGTGGACCGCCCGCTGCACGACCGATTCGTGCAGGTGATGGCGGCGACGGCGTCCACTCTCGCGGTGCAGGTAGTGCCCCGACGCAGGAAAAACCCACTGCCAGCCCGTCTCCCACGCCACACGGGGGTATTTGGCTTCCAGCGCGTGGGGCACCTCCACGCTGCCAGTGCCGCCGGCCAAGTCCTGGGCGTGCTGTTTCAGGGATCGGGCGATCTGACCGCGCAGAGGTTCGATCAGGCTCGCCGGCAGCATGGTGACCCGGTCCTTGCCGCCTTTGCC
>JAGVEK010000068.1 GCA_020058315.1 Candidatus Zixiibacteriota bacterium | reverse complement strand
GTGATTCCGGTTAGGAGAATTTCCCGGACACAGGCTCCCAGGCCGTCCAGAGGAGGGGTAGCTGAGGAAGCGTCGCACAGGAGGGGAAACTATGCAGAAAACAATCAAAGCGCTGGTGCTGCTGGCAGCGGTTGCACTGGTCAGCGCCGGTGGACAGGCCTGGGGCATCAATCCAGCGACAATCTCAGTGACAGTGACTATTCAGAATCTGAGCGTGTCGGCCACCGGGCCGATTGCCTACGGAACGGTCATTGCGAGCAGCGAGACTGTGTCGGGTTCCGGCTCGACGGTCACCAATGACGGTAACGTGGCGGAGACCTATTCGCTGAAGCTGACGAATCCGGCCACTTGGACGGCGGTCCAGGCGGCGCCGTCGGGTGCGGAAGAGTACGCGCTTTCGGCCCAGTTCAATTCCGGGGCGCCGACAGCCGTCAGTTTCACATACGCCGATCATGCGCTATCGACGTCCTCGGTCGCTTGCAGCGGCACCAAGTTCGCCGGCAACCAAACAGGAGCATCCGTGGCGGCATCAGCTGCTCGGACTCTTTGGCTGCGTTTCAATGCACCGACATCGACGTCGGTCACGACGGAGCAGACGATTACAGTGACCGTTACCGCGGCGGCGAGCTAAGCGGCGTGCAGGAAACGCCCTCGGGGGCGTGATCTAGAAATGCCGTGCCCCACGACAGGGATGAAAGTGGTGGCCTGCGAATCGATAGGATGCGAAACACAAAGGGGGAATCGATGGAGTCCGCATGGAAACGCCGGCTCCGGGGCATGATTTACGCCCCGCTACTCGTTCTGGGCATAATCAGCCAGCCGGTCCCAATTTGGGCCGGCGGCTTGCGGTGCTCGGTCGGTGAAGTCGTTATTAACAATCTGAAGATTGGCCAGACGTACTCTCTGAAAGCGCTGGCGAATCTCCCACTCGTGCTGACCAATACCAGTGACCGGCCGGTGCACATTCTTGTGGATGCTCTGGTTCCCGATTCCAGCGAGCTACGCGTGGAGGCGCGGCCCATTCCCAATGCCTGCTGGGCCTCAGCAGCGCCCGACTCTTTCGATTTGGGCCCGCGTGAAACCAAGTCCGTCGAAATGTTATTGAGCATCCCTGACGACGAGACGCTGTTCGGCAGGAAGTTTCAGGTGACGTTCTGGTCGCACACCATGGCCCAGGCAGGCGATCTGCTTGCCTATGGTATCAACACCAGGGTCATCTTCAGCATCGATCAGGTGCGTGATACAACCAGCGTGGTCCCCTCGGGTGACCTTTCCTTGTCCCTTACCCCAGCGGCCATGACACTGGATGGGATTGTCCCGGGTCGCGAGTACCGCCTGGAGGACCTTCTTCACGATCCCCTCGTCGTGCGAAATACATCGAACAGGCCACTCTCGGTGGAATTGCGGGCGCTCAATCCGCTGCAGTCGGCCACAGAACTGACGCCCGGCTACGCAGATCTCCTGGATGCAGCTACGGTGAAATTCACGTCAGCGCATTTCACTCTCAAACCCGGCGAGCAGGCGACTGTCACCGGAACTGTGCTCTTCTCGAAGATCGGATCATCGGCAGGGAAGAAGTACATGTGCGTGGTCGCGGCTGAAGTCGTTGATCTGCCGGTGAGAACGCAGATATACTCGCGCATCTACGCGCACATCGAATGAAAGCAAGATCCTTGCGGTGCGTACGAACCATCTCCTGCGGAGTGGCAGTTGGCATTCTTGCCGGAGGGCTTCAATTCTCCGTGACGACAGCCGGACCTGCTCTCACCAGAAAATCACGCCGGCTCCCGGTGGCACCGCCTGCGGCGGGTAGTGTGGGAGTCACCGTTCAGGTCTTGCCAGCTGTCCAGATACCGAAGCGCTTCCATCTGGAGCAGAACTACCCGAACCCTTTCAATTCCTCGACCGTCATTTCATACACGTCTGTCGCCGGTGCCGAGTTTTCGATAAAGATCTACAACATCCTGGGGCAGGAGGTGGCAACACTGGTAACTGGACGGCAGGCCGCTGGCAACCGTGCGGTTGTTGAACGTTCCGAGGTTGAGTGGAATGCGGTAGACCGCAAGGGGAAACCGCTGCCCTCCGGCATCTATCTTTGCCAGATGGTATCTGGATCTCACGTCGAGACAAGGAAGCTCGTGCTCCTGCGGTGATTCTGGGCTGGGATCCCAATCCGGATTCGGCCCCTTCCCTGCTTGCCGAATTCCGTGAATAGAATCTGCAGCCGTTGTCCCCCGATCATCCCACACGCTCTGCTTGCAGCTCCACCGCTCCATCCAAAATAATTTGTACGACGCGGGGCAGATTACGATTCTGATGACGGCTTTCGTGGCCGCCCTCGGTTTTGTCCCGATGGCCGTTTCAAGCGGAATCGGCGCCGAAGTCCAGCGTCCGCTGGCGACCGTCGTGATCGGAGGCGTTCTGGCATCGACGGCGCTGTCACGGATCGTCCTGCCGGTGCTGTATGCGATGTTCGGAGCAAGGAGTTCTTCGGAGGAACGATCGAGATAGACCTGCGGCTGACGTCAGCCGAGGGTTATCTCATACATCCTATACTTCTTATACAACCGTCCCCCCAGGCTGTGCGCGACGCCGTTCATCATGTCGTTGGTTTCCAGAATCCAGGACATTTCAGCGGCTGTGTACCCGGCGGCGACACCCTTGGTGTACATCTCGTAATGGAGGAGACTGTCGATCCCGCGTTTCTGGTATTCGGGAAGGATGCCCATGACCAGCATGCGCAGCCGCGTCACCACTTTGCGCACCTTCGTTAGCCAGAGGAGCTTGACCAGGCCCAAAGGAAAGAGGCGTCCGTTCATGCGAATCAGCGCCTGGTTGATGTCCGGCAGCGCCAGCGAGAATCCGGCTGTCTCACCGCCGACTTCGGCAAAGAATACCATCTTGGGGTCGACAATCTGCTTGAGATCCTTTCCCATCTGAAAGAACTCAGCATCGGTCATCGGTACAAATCCCCAATTGGG
>JAGVEK010000236.1 GCA_020058315.1 Candidatus Zixiibacteriota bacterium | reverse complement strand
GCAATCCTGGATCAGTTGAGCGCCACCCGGCGCGCAAACCCGGTGACGACCGGTCGGCGATCCGTCGAGGCGATCATTTTCAGGCACATCCACCGGCTGGCTCCCGAAGCAATGATGAAATTGGTCGCGGTCTGCCGTGGGCTCTCGCAACCATCAGACCGGTCGCCGGTCGTGTTCCATGCGACCAGTCACTGCTTCGCCGATTACTCCCGGCACCTGAAAGACGAGCTGAGTTCCTTCTTCAATTGTGTTCTCCAATGGTCAGGGTTCCCGCGCACCGAGCCGCAGATTCGTCAGTTCGTCACTGATGTCATCGCCGATCTCAATCGCCGCTACGGGCAGCATATCCTCGGTATCGACCCACCCGTTGTTGGTCTGGTCCAGCGCATCTCGGAACGCGCCAATCTCTACGAACTGCGCAACGTCATCGAACGCGCCTACTTCCGTGAGGAGTCATCCAATCTCTCCATGGAAGCCGTCGCGGCGGCCTGTCCATCAGGAAACGCCAATAGTCAGCAGTGCGCCCCTGGGGGGGGACGAGGCCCGAATTGGCCGACGGTCCCGCGGCGAGCCGACCGTGGGACCCGGAGGCGCACTGCCCGTAAGGATCTTCCGTCAACCCGTTCTTCCCATTTTCCTGACGTGGTCCCGGCTCGCGGGCACCGCTCTGGAGGCAGGTTGGTTCCATGTCGCTGACATCTGTACGGACGCCGCCAGCGGGTCGCGACAATGACCGCGGTATCGTGGGGACCGGGAGAAATTGGCGATCGTAACCGTGCGAACGGATGCTGCGCGCAGCAAGAAGGGGGATGTTTATGAACAAGTCAGATTCAATCAAACCGGATGCCCCACCACAGCAGTTGCCGGAACAGGGCGGGATCATTTGGGTTGCTGGAGGCGTGCCGTGCTCTGCTCTGCCCGCCCCCTGCACCAAATGCGTCGAATTCCTCGCCCGCATGAATGACGCCGATCTGGCCGACCTTCTGATCAGGATCCGAAAGCAGGTGGGGCCGGGTAAGGGGGAATGATCGCGGATTCGCGAGTGTACGCGGCCCGCAGCAAGATCCGCGGAAGAGTAAGCCCGATGTACCGCGCCTCCGGACGCTCACGCAGTGAATGCCACTCTCGGTGGCGCAGCGTGCCGGCTTCCTCGTTGACATAGCTCTTCACTCGAAGTGGTTGCCCCGGTTCTTGCCCGAAAAACCGCGGGCTTGCAGTTGCGATGGATGGAATGCTACACAACGCCGCAACCCCTGCTCGAATTGGCAGAGGGATGACATTAGGGCGCCGATTGCTGTCGCCAGATCCGATCGTGGGAGAGTTCCGACCTGCGGTTCGATTGCCTGTAAGAGATCTGAGATGGCCGGACCGGGAACAATAGGTGCAGGTCTCCACCCGCTTCGACCCGGATCAGTGCGCGACCGGGAAGACCGGGGTGTGCCTTCATTGTACGGAAGCGCGAGCATCTCCGTCGTCGCCTTCGGCTTGAACCATCGATCGAGTCAATTGGGACAGCGCGGAATCAAACCACGTTGCCCGCAAGCACGATGCGGGCATCAATCGCGCCCGATTTCGTGCCATCCGGGCAAACCACGAATGGATTGATGTCCAATTCGCTGATCAGCGGGAAGTCCTCGACGAGCCGTGAGAGCGTGAGCAATGCGTCCATCAGCGGCTTCAGATCCATGCTGGCCGACCCACGGTACCCTGTCAGCAGCCGCTTGGCTTTCAGATGATCGACCATCTCGAACGCGTCTTCCTCAGATAGCGGCGGCAGCTTGAAGGCGACATCTTTCATCACTTCGACGAAAACACCGCCCAGACCACACATGATCAACGGACCAAATTGGGGATCGCGCACCATCCCCAGCACCATCTCGACCCCGCCTTTGACCATGGCCTGCACCACGATCCGGGCATCCGGCAGGTTCCGCTCCTGTGCACGACGCATCAGCGTCTGGTAGTGCTTGCCCAATTCGAGTTCATTCCGAACATCGGTCACGACCCCGCCGACCTCTGTCTTGTGAACCAGCCCCTGCGCTTCCAGTTTCAGAACAACTGGATAGCCGACCAGCTCAGCCAGGTTGAATGCCTGCTCCATTTCCTTGGCCACCCACAGGGGAGCAGCAGGAATCCCGCATCTTGAAATGATCTCAAGCGCCTCTCCGCCAAGCACAAGTGTCTGTCCGCCACGGGCCAATTGGGTCAGTGACTCACGGACGTCATGCACGCCAGCGGGAGCAGGAGGAAACGTCCCGGACGGACGTCTCTGCCACGCCGCATACTTGACCATCATCGCGTAGGTGCTGGCAATGGCCTCGGGAAATGTATAGACCGGGATGCCGGCCACTTTGAGGCGATCGGCTCCGGCCGATCCCTCTCCCGGACCCATAAAGCAAGTCAGGTATGGCTTGTCGGTGCGGGTGCGGGCCTTGATGATCGCGTCGGCCACTCTCAGTTCGTCGATCATAATCGGCGGGACGAAAACAACGATAAGTGCATCGACATTCGGATCAGCCGAGAGACTGTCCAGCGCCATCTCGAACTGATCCGGCGTGGCCGACGCAATCATATCGACCGGATTGCCGGTGGCAGCCTCAGGCGGAAGATTCGCCTTCAGAATTTCGATTGTCTTCGGATCAAGACGAACAACGTCCAGTCCGATGCCGGCCGCCGCGTCGGTGGCGAGGATCCCCGGCCCGCCGGCATTCGTGAGAATCGCCACCCGGTTTCCCTTCGGCACCGGCTGCCGGTCAAAAGCCTTGGCGAGATCAAACAGCTCCTCAATTGAATTGACGCGCAAGACACCGCATTGATCGAAGAGCGCATCCACGCCGACATCGTACCCGGCGAGGGCACCAGTGTGCGACGCGGTGGCCCGTGCGCCCGCCGTTGTCTTACCCGATTTCACCGCGATGATCGGTTTGACCTTGGTGATGTCGCGCGCGATCTTTGTGAATGTCTCCGGCGCACCGAAACTTTCGAGATAAAGCAGAATGATCTCGGTCGCCGGGTCATCCATCCAGTAGTCTAGAAGTGCGTTGCCGGAGATATCGGCCTTGTTGCCCACCGATGCGAACATCGAGAAACCGATCCCCAGCTTTCGGGCATGATTCAGAATGCCCTCACCCAGAGCCCCCGACTGTGACATGAAACCGATCTTGCCCGGCAGGGGCGCCGTCCGTGAGAAGGTGGCGTTCATCATGAAATCCGGGTGCGTGTTGATCACGCCAAAGCAATTCGGCCCGATGATACGCATGCCATAATGACGCACGCGTTCCATCATTGCCTCTTCGCGCTTGGCACCCTCAGGCCCCACTTCCTTGAAGCCCGAGGTGATCACCACGACACCGCCCACACCCTTCCGCCCGCACTCGTCAATTACCGAAAGCACCAGGTCTTTCCTGACGACAATAATCGCCAGGTCAATCGGATCGGGGATGTCGAGAATCGACGGATAACACTTGATCGAGTGGATCACCTCGGCGGCAGGATTGACCGGGAACACCTTGCCGGTGAATCCATACGAGATGAGGTTGTGCGTGATCTCGCGACCAATTGTCCCCTTGCGGGCGGTGGCCCCGACAATCGCGATCGACTTGGGGCGAAAGATCTTGTCCAATCCTGCTGAAAGTTTCATCCAAAATCTCCTGCTGGGCCGCGAGCGCTCTTGATATCAGACAGAGTGCCGGCTATGCCACGGTGTCTGAATACGCATTATTGCCGATCTCCGCGACAGGAGATCCTGCGCGGCTGTGTCATAATCAATTTGACAGAACTGAACACTGCGAACAGCGCCGGCTACCCGCCCACAATCGCACGTTCGAGATGGCGGGGCAGTTTGCGGGCCGCCTCCCGCAACAGGCTGTTGACGACTTTGAATTTGTAAGGCAGCAGAAACGCAGCCGTCTCATCCGGCGCGGCCACCCCGACCTCGCGAATCACCCACGCGAGCGCCGTGCGCACATGCGGCTCGGTCGTCAGCATCAATGGTTGGCACATCCCGAACGTCTCCGCAGCATGAACCTGGCCTCCAGAATTGAGCGGCAGCATCGCCACGACTGCTGCCCGCTGCCGCCAGAAGTTCTTGGAGATGGTCCAGGACCTCAAGATCTCCACCCGTTGCGGATCGGCGAGCACCATCTCGCCCAAGACACCAATGCCGATAGCATCGATGATCTCCCAATTGTCCGTCTCGTCGAGCCAGTGCGCACAGATATCCCACGTGTCCGCGGAGTATGGTCGGGGATATTTCTGCACCAGAAGAACCGCGAGGAGACGGTGCTCGTGCGCACGGTATCCCCAGAGTGTTTGGGCAAGGCCGGCTTCGCCCTTCCAGCCACCGCTGCTGGTCAATTCCTCGGTGGTTTCCGCGGCGATAATCTGAAGCATATCGGTGCCAATCCCCAGGAAGGGACCCGCCGAGCCATAATACTTCGCGGCTTTGGCCGCCTCCTCGGGATTCGCCAGCCCCCGAAGCCTCGTATCAAGCGCCAATGCAAGACTATTCATATCCGCATTCACTCTTCGCGATCCGTCAGATGCGCTCGAAAATCGCCGCGATTCCCTGCCCGCCACCGATGCACAGCGATGCGCACCCGTAGCGGACCTGCCGGCGGCGCATCTCGTAGAGCACTGTGAGCGTCAGCCGGGCACCCGATGCGGCCAGTGGGTGGCCAATCGCAATGGCACCGCCATTGACGTTGGTCTTTTCGCGCGGGAGCCCCAACGCCCTTTCGCATCCAAGGTACTGACCTGCGAATGCCTCGTTGATCTCGACCAGATCAAGATCTTTCAGTTCCAGCTTTGCCTTCGCCAGCGCCTTCTTGATCGAATCAACCGGCCCGATCCCCATGATGTCAGGCGGGACTCCGGCGATGCCATATGAAACCAGCCGGCCGAGTACTTTCAGACCGTTCTTGGAAGCCGCCTCTTCCGACGCGATCACGAGAGCACAGGCACCATCGTTGATCCCTGATGCGTTCCCCGCGGTGACACCTCCGTCCTTCTTGAAAACCGCCCGCAACTTACCGAGCTGTTCCATCGATGTTTCGCGGATATGCTCATCGTAGTCCAGGACTTTGGTCTCGCCTTTCTTGCCGGGCAGTTCAATCGGCTCGATTTCCTCTCTGAGCCAGCCTTTGTTCTTCGCATTCATCGCGGCGTTGAATGACCGGTGCGCGAATTCATCCATATCCTGCCGGGTAACCCCGTATTGTTCGGCGACCTTCTCGGCCGTCAACGCCATGTTCAGATCACAGTAGGGATCGGTGAGCGCCGCCCACAGCGCATCTTCCATCTTTCCCTGTCCGAGAGGAAGTCCCCAGCGCGCACCCCGTATGACATGCGGGGATTGCGACATGTTCTCCATCCCACCCGCCAGAACAATATCCGCCTCATCAAGCTGGATGAACTGCGCCCCGTTGACAATGGCCTGTAACCCCGAGCCGCAGATGCGGTTCACAGTCAGAGCAGGACTGGCAATCGGCACCCCGGCCTTGAGACCAACATGCCGTGCCCCATAGAGTGCATCCGCGGAAGTCTGCATCGCATTGCCCATCACCACGTGATCGATCTTCTCAGGAGCCACGCCGGCCTTCTTCATTGCCGCCTTGGCCGCAATCACGCCCAGATCAATCGCTGAGATGTCGCGCAAAGACTGACAAAACTCGCCGAATGGGGTTCGTGCGCCATCACAGATCACTACGGTCTTTGACATCGCTCCTCCTGCAGGGTGATAAATCGGCCAACAATGCCGCTTTGCGACACTGGTTCAAAGTTAGACGGCCAGCGCTTGGTCGATCAAGCCGTTTCGCCAGACGTTCGGAAGTCTTGACAGCTTCACTCCGGTTACGTCAACCACCGAGTGTTGTACACGCCATGTATGCGCCGACCGCACGCAACGACTGCGCATCCGATAACGCACTGAATAACAAGAGGATAAATACAGATGGAAGAAGTCTCGATTCGCCGCTCGCGCAGAAAATGCGTGCCAGACCGCGAGTTGCCCCGCATTTGGTCGATGGACCCGCTCGTAACGAATTGTCTAATAGCGAGATACAGGCATGTTCCGGCCCGGCACCTGATTGGCACACTCTTTGATACAATCTATATCGGTCCGCCTTGAGCGGACTGTCAGCTCAACAAGCGGTGAAGGGGTGCTGACAGGTGGGGTGTGAGGAGCTTCTTTGTGAGGGAGAAGCTCCTCCTTTACTTCGTGGGTGCAGACGCTCTTGTCCGCTGTCGCCGGGACAAGAGCGTCCATGCCCCCCTCAGGCGGAAAACTTAGATCTTCACCAACTCCACGCGCCGGTTGTTCTGTCTCCCCTCGGCGCTGTCATTGGAACTGACTGGCTTTGACTCACCGAATCCTTTCGCTTGCAGGCGTGCACTGTCTATCCCAAACTGGCTGATCAGATACCCCCGCACCGCGTTGGCGCGTTTGTCACTGAGGGTCTGATTGGAGGCATCGTCGCCGACATTGTCGGTGTGACCCTCGATCATCAGTTTCAGATCGGCGTGGTCCTTGAGCATCTGGCCGATCTCCTTCAGGGTCGGAGTCGATTCGGGACGGATGCGGTCTGAGCCGGAGTCGAAGAGAATGCCCTGCGTGGCCACTCGTCCATCGGCCATCAACGCGTCGTAAATCTTCTTGCCGCTGGCCGCCACCCGGAAATTGGCGAACATTGCAGGCTTGTCAACGTGTCCCGACGTGTAAAAACGGATCTTGTTGGACCGGCCGAAATTCGTGTTGGGGAAATTGGACACCCTAGTGCCGTTGACATAGACTTTCATGTACTTCTTGTCCGCCATCACCTGGCAGTGCATGACACCTTTGGCCACGTCGTCTGCAAGCTCGGTGAGCGCAACTTCTTCCTTGCTGTCGGCGTGCCTGATGCCGGCTCTTGAAGAGTATGTGCTGAAGAAAGCCTCGTCGTAAGTGATGTCCCTGTTGTGTTCCGGCATCACGCACGTGACTTCAACTTCCGGCCAGGTGGTAGGCGTGTAATAGTCGAATTCGATCGTGAACCCCTCTGGCAGTATCTCGGGCAACGGGACAAGGAAGTCGCTGTACGTTGTGGCGCGCAGCCAGCGGGTCCCCTTCCACTCGGCCACTTCCATATTCTCTTTTGTCAGTTCCAACCGCTGCGGGAAGTTGCCGACTTCATCGCGCGCGAGATCGTCGAAAAAGATCACCCGGTCACCTGGAACAAATTCATACTTGACCCAGACTCCTTCGCCCGGCTTCTCCGAAGAGGCGCCTTCACCCGTCGTCGCCGTCTCTTGCTTTGTCTTGGTCGATTCGGTGGTTTCTTCCTGGTCCCCTTCGGCGGCCTTGTCGATCGCCTCCTCGGCTTTCTCGGCAGCCTTGTTTTCAACCTTCTTCTTGACGCGCTGCTTCAGTCCCCCCAACTGAGCGCTGGCGGACAGCGAAAAACTCACCAACAACAGGGCCGCCAATCCGATGATCAACAGTGTTTTCGAACGATTCATGACCCCTCCCAACAGTAGCTGCTTTCAACCCAGCAATCTGATCCCTGATGGAAACAACCCGTGCGTCACCCGCCATTTCCCACCTGATACAACCCTCAGAGGGACAGCAGAGCTTTACTATT
>JAGVEK010000319.1 GCA_020058315.1 Candidatus Zixiibacteriota bacterium | reverse complement strand
GGCATAGCGGATCTTGTGGTGCCGGGCCTTCGCCACTGAACGCGATGGCGATCTCCTCGATTACGTCCATTACATCCACGACACCCGGGCTGTTGACGATATCCACGTCTCCCTGGTTGGGACAGTTGCAGTCCGGAATCTGCCCAGTGTCGACGGACCCGTAGATGTACACCCTGCCCCTTGCGGCGGAATAGTCTACAGCTCCGACGGCAAAAGCCCCGTGAAGATGGTCGATTATCGGACCCATAGGTGCCACTGCGTTCCCGAATCGCGAGCCGATGGCCTCGCCCTTCAATGTTGTATCCCGGGGGAATGGCGGTGGAGTCGTGCCACGGTAGAGGTACACTTTCCCTGCCGCCGTGCCGTCGCTCGAATCGCAGTCGGCGCCAACGAGAAACTCGCTGCGGCCATCAGCGTTGAGATCGCCTGCTCCGCTGACCGCGAAGCCATATTGATCATCATTCTCCTGGTTGGCGGCATCAGTGAAGTCGGGGATGTTGTCGGGCGAGGCGCCACCGAGAAACATGTAGACCTTCCCGGCATCGATATACAGCCCGAAGTCATACCCTTTGGCGCCCACGAGAATATCGTTGAACGAATCGCCATTGACATCCCCCGCGCCAGCCACCGAGTAACCGAAATAGTCGTGGCCGTTCTCGCCGGTCATGATCCAGTCGGCAGTTGTGTCCGGAGGATTGCCCCCGCGGAAGACGTAGGCACGCCCGACGTTTGTTTTGAGAGCAACATCATAGCCATAGGCTCCCACCACGAAATCGCCGTACGAGTCGCCGTCAAAACGGCCCACCTTGCCGATCGCGCAGCCGAATCGCTCACCGTCGGCTTTGCCGATGATGGTGAGGTCGGGGGCCGCGTCAGGTGCCGGTCCACCAAGGTAGACGCAGACTTTGCCGATGTCGATTTGTGCCCCGGCGTCGGCTTTGAAGGCGCCGATTGCCCAATCGGCATACCCATCGCCATTGATGTCTCCCAGGCCGGCCACGGCCGCCCCAAACTGGTCAAGCGCTCCCTGTCCGTAGAAGACCAAGTCGGCGACAGTGTCCATCGGATTGCCGCCGAAAAAGAGCACCGCTTTGCCGGTCTGAGTGCCAAGGTCACTATTGAACGGGGCTCCGACCAGGACATCGTCGAAACCGTCATTGTTGACGTCTCCGACGATGGCCACCGAACTGCCTAGAAAATCCTCGGACCTGCCCAAGCAAACCCAGTCCGGGACGTCATTGAAGCTTGGGGCTCCGAAATAGAGATACGCTTTGCCAGCCGCGTTTCCGCCACCATCATTCGCACTGGCACCAATCAGAAGATCAGGATAACCGTCTTTGTTGACGTCTCCATTGCCGGCAACTGCAACGCCGAATTGGTCTCCGCTCGCTTCGCCGGTGACCGTGCCGATCAGCACCAAAGAATCCGAGGCGTCCGCTGAGGGGGCTATCAAGATCGAAACGAGCAGAAGGAAGATCCCGATGTTGTATCTCGAATTGTGCGGCATGTGAACCATCCAAGAGAACCGGGCAGTAGTGGAGGAGTTCCATTCCTGCCCGGCAGACCAACCTTTTCGACCACCCTCCGGCGGCCGGCGTCATCAGCTCATCGAAGAAACCGACTGGTCACTTCAGCAGACTCATCTTCCTTGTTACCACCTGATCGTTGGCGGCCAAACGGTAGAAGTATACACCTGATGGGACGATCGTGCCGTGGCCGTCGCGGGCATCCCACGTCAGCGCATAGTCACCAGGCCCGTACCGGCCATCGGCAAGGGTTCTCACCTCTTCTCCCAGAATGTTGTAGATCTTCAAGGAGACATCGGATGTCTTGACGAGGCCAAGTTTTATCCCGGTTTCAAGGTTGAATGGATTGGGATAATTCTGCCCCAAGGTGACGCTGGCAGTACCATCACTGCACTTACACGAAGAACAAGTGCAAGTGCACGTGGAAGGACAACTGCAAACACAAGTACACGTGGAAGTACAAGTGCAATTACACGCGGGACAAATCTGCGGCTCCCCGAGGATGACACTTGCGCAGTCTGTCGCCGAAGCAGTTCCAATCGTGGCGGTGAGACACGCCTCATAGGTGCCCGCTGGAACGACGCGCGGTACCGGGAACTTGTGGCAAAACAATTCCGTCTCTCCCGCCCCAACCGGCCAGTGCGTCTTGAATGGAGCGACTCCGAACGGAGGCTGAACCTCCAGCACGGCGGAGAAATCCACCATCGCGCGTTCGGTGCCGCAGTTCGTGACTTCAACAGAGAACTCGACCCAGCGAATGCCGCAGGTGTCCGGTCCCACTGCCGGAGTCAGTTCGACGTCCAGCTCCACACAGTCTTCCTCGTCTTCCACGGATGCCACAGACGCCGTGGTCGGTGTCACGCCCGGGGTGACGCTGGAAGTACAGCTGCAAGTGCACGCAGGACAAACCGGCGGCTCCTCGAGGACGACACTGGCGCAGTCTGTCGCCGAAGCGGTTCCAAGCGTGGCGGTAAGACACGCTTCATAGGTGCCCGCTGGAACGGCGCGCGGTACCGGATACCTGTGGCAGAACAAAACGGTCTGCCCCGCCCCAAGCGGTCGGTGCGTCTTGAATGGGGCAACTCCGAACGGAGGCTGAACCTCCAGCACGGCGGAGAAATCCACCATCCCGCGTTCGGTGCCGCAGTTCGTGACTTCAATCGAGAACTCGACCCAGCGAAGGCCGCAGGTGTCCGGTCCCGCCGTCGGAGTCAGTTCGACGTCCAGTTCCACACAGTCTTCCGCGAACGCCATGATCGGTGTCACGCTCAACAGAACACCGATCAGTAAAGCCAGGTACTTCTTCATAGTGCGAACCTCCTCTCCGCCAACCCTTGGCGGGTTTGTAGTGTGCTCAGGCTCGATTCAGTCAATCTTATCACTTGCCGGCTTCGTCGATGATCCTGATCCTGAGTGACGCATTTCGGCAATCTCCTGAACGGACCGGCAGCGGCCACCCCGTCCATTGTATAAGAGTGAGCACTGGCCGGCAAAAATACGTCCTTCGCACGCCGACATAGCGTGGGCATCCCCAACATTGTATCCCGGGTAATCCGGGTACACCTCCTTGAGTTGCTCCCTCATAATGCGGTAGGCGGCGATCAACACGTCAGCGCCGATGATCGGCCAAATGGGCTTTCTCGAGTGAATTCTCCCACGGAACGTTGTTGTGTCGATCGTATCGAGTGACGTTGACTCTGTTTCAGCCGTCCGCTGTTACTTTCCGAGCCAGATTTCAATCGCGTCCGAACCGCTGAACGTTCCGCCGTCGGTCTTTTCGCCGCTCAGCGTGAACTCCACCGTCGTCCGTGCCGTGATCGGTTCGAGAATCCCCTTGACCGTCTCGCGAGCGAATTTGGCGACCAGTTCACCGCGGTCGTCGGCATAGACGACGCCGGGGCTGAGTGATATCGTGCAGCGATCGCAGGTGAGCACGATGGTCTCATGCTTGACCGCCCCAAAGGGGATTGCCGCGTGCACGGTCACCCAGTCGCCGATCGACGCGAGTACGAGTGTGGACGGCGATACTTGGATCGTGACGTTGTCCTGTGCGACGGCTGGCGCAGCGCCCAACCCGAACAGAATCGTGGCCACGAAGAGGCCGGTAAGCGCACAGGCGCTGCAGGCCGACAGGATACGTTTGTTCATGATGATTCCTCCCACGTGATGTTGATGGTTTACAGTGGGTCTTGCCTCAAGCGGCTGCGCAGCCGGATCGATCAAAACTTGAGACTGACCCCCAGCGCGAACGTGTTTTAGTAAAGCCAGGCACTTCTTCGTAGTGCGAACCTCCTCTCCGCCAACCCTCGGCGGGTTTGTAGTGTGCTCAGGCCCGGTTGAGTCAATCTCATCACTTGCCGGCTTCGTCGATGATCCTGATCCTGAGTGACGCATATCGGCTATCTCCCGGACGGACAAGCGACGCCCACCCCGTCCATTGTGTAAGAGGGAGCACTGGCCGGAAAAATACGTCCTTCCCACGCCGACATGGC
>JAGVEK010000069.1 GCA_020058315.1 Candidatus Zixiibacteriota bacterium | reverse complement strand
GGAATCGTTCAACATTTTGCTCGTGACCGTCGGAACATTTGCCGGGTTGTTCTATTTCTTCTTCTCTCAGGAGCACAAAGGCATTTTTGGGCGGGTCGCGAGAGTGGGCACCTGGTTTTTGATGATTACGTTCGGCGCGGCCTTCGGTTACACGGTCATGGGACGCATGTCGCTGCTGATCGGGCGACTGGACTTCCTGCTGGCGGATTGGTTGCACCTGATTCGGTAGACTGATTGTTCGATTAACAGAAGCGACGACAACTCTCTATGTTCGGCTGTCGAATAAGAGTTCCAAGCCACCTGAGTCTGCTAGTGATGCTCCAGTGCCTGGCAGGTACGGTCTCGCTTGCTCAGCCCCCAGCGGGCAGCCCTCCCGACACGTCTGCCGTCGCCGTTCCGCGTCCTCCAGGCAATCCTCAGGCGGAAGACACGAAGGGGGACGAGGGCGGTTCGATCACGATCAAGTGGACGCTCTCCCCGGACGACACCAGCGGCTTCATCACCGGCTACGAGATCTTCCGGTCGGCGGGCCCCGCAGGCACATTCAAGTCGGTCGGCTTCGCCTCGCGGGGTGCGGCCCGATTCGCCGATGGCTCGACCTTCGAAGATTCATCCTATTACTACAAGATTGTTGCGACAGGGCCCGGAGGGTCATCGGAAACAGCGGTGATCGGTCCTGCCCGTTCCACCGCAGAGTGGTTCAACACCAACCGGGCGAATGTGCTGGTCATTGGACTTCTGATTTCCGGTGCGGTGCTCTATTACATCGCCTCGGCCCGCAAAGGGAAGAAACTCTTCATCCGCCGGATCGCGGGACTGGAGGCGGTGCAGGACGCTATTGGCCGTGCCACCGAGATGGGACGTCCCATCCTCTATATTCCCGGTATTCAGGATATGGATGATGTCCAGACTGTCGCCGGGGTCACCATTCTCGGCTATGTGGCGCGGACCATTGCCGAGTACGACACGCGGCTGGAAGTACCGACGTCGCGGTCGATTGTCATGTCAACTGCACGGGAGACGATTAAGGCGGCGTTCCTTTCTGCGGGTCGTCCGGAGAAATACTCCGATGACATGGTTCATTACGTCACCGACGAGCAATTTGGTTATGTGGCGGCGGTCGACGGAATCATGGTTCGCGAGAAGCCGGCCACCTGTTTTTACATGGGGGCATTTTTCGCTGAGGCCCTGATTATGGCTGAGACGGGCAACTCGATCGGGGCTATCCAGATCGCGGGCACCGCGATGCCCGCCCAATTGCCGTTCTTTGTGGCGGCCTGCGATTACACGCTGATCGGGGAGGAGTTGTTCGCCGCCTCCGCCTACCTTTCAAATGAACCACGGCAACTCGGATCGCTGAAGGGACAGGATGTCGGCAAATCGATCGCCATGCTCGCGATTGCTGCCGGCGCGGCATTGTTCACTCTCAATCAGATCACGCGTCTTGAGTGGTTTGCGTCGGCCGGGCAGTGGCTGAAGAACCTCTTTATAGTGAATTGACTGGTCTGTAGCTGATGCGTCGCCAGATTCCCCTCATCATCACCTTCGTGGTCGGCGCGGTGCTGATCATTGCGGCATTCATCCCGCGTGCGCCATTCGGCCGGTTGGGCGAGAATTTCTCCCTGTATTTCGACATCATCGCCGTCTTTGCGTTTCTGCTGGGTGGCGGGAATCTTGTGCGCATTCATGGCGCGCGCCTGTTGCGCGGTTCGCGCATAGCAATGGTTGAGGCCAAGAAGAGCGGTGGATTCTGGCCGCTGAAGTTCTTGATCGAATTTCCCTTTCTGGCTTTTGGCGGGCTCGAGGACCGTCGCGGACGCGACTGGTTCTTCTCCCTGATCACGCTGGTCGGGTTCTTTGCCATGCTGGCCGCAGGGATGCTGAAGCTGGGAAATCCGAACGGGTGGCAGGGGAATGTCACGCACACCGCCTCGACCTTCCAGCATTTCTATGATTCTATGTTCAACCCGCTGCAGGCAACCATGTATGCCCTGCTGGCGTTCTTTGTGGCTTCCGCTTCCTACCGTGCGTTCCGCGCCAAGAGCGCCGAGGCGACGATACTTCTGGTGACGGCGTTCATCATTCTTCTGGGACGCACACCGGCGGGAACTTATGTCACCGCATGGGTCCCGGATTCGTTTTCATTTCTCGAAGTTCCCAATCTCGCCAACTGGATCATGGCCATCCCGAATCTGGCGGGCCAGCGCGCAATCATCATCGGCATCGCTCTGGGTGTGATCGCGATGTCGTTACGGGTGATCATTGGTATCGAGCGAACGTACCTGGGGTCCGACGGCGACTGAAGACGGCGGGCGAATCGACACAGTCGGATTGAAATCGTAATGGCGAACGGAGAGCACAAAACATTCCTGCAGAAGATGCAGGCCATCGACCGGCGGGTGATATTCCTCTTTATCGGGCTGGCGGTGGCGTTGCCGCTGCTCTTCCACGTCGTCTTCACTGAAAAAATCACACCAATTGTGGGGGCAATATACGACCGGGTCGAGAATCTGCCCGAAGGATCGAAAGTCCTGATCTCGTTCGACTACTCGCCATCGACGGTGCCGGAAATCCAGCCGATGGTCGACGCGGTCCTGCGCCATTGCGCCACCAAGAAGGTCAAGATCTACATCATGGGTCTTTGGGCCACAGGGCAGAATATCGCCGATGAGACCATCAACCGGGTTCTCACCCCCGAGTTCCCTGCTTACAAGTACGGTGTGGACTTCGTCAACCTCGGCTACAAATCGGGGAATCAAGGTCTGATCAACGTCATCCTTACTGACCTGAAGAAGATGTACACGACCGACGTCCACGGGGCCGCCATCGATTCGATCCCGATGATGGCGCCGGTCCG
>JAGVEK010000100.1 GCA_020058315.1 Candidatus Zixiibacteriota bacterium | reverse complement strand
TGAAATCTGTTGCACACAATTGCCCGTGGCCGGGCGTCAGCCAGTGGCTGATCCACTTCTCCAATTCCTGTATCAGAGACAAGCCATGACGGAGCCGGGCAGAACAAAAAAGGCCCGCGGTTTCCCGCGGGCCCTGAGCTTTAGCGGAGCAAAGCAGCCGGTTACTTGTTTGGAGGGCGAAAAACGATGCGCATCGTGGGCCAGTTATGCCCTTCGTTCAGGCTCGCACTGGTCGCACTGACTTCTTTGAAAGTCAATGGAAGTGAATAAACAGGCGGTGCCGTCGCACCCTGTTCGCCGCGACGCCCACACAGGAAAAGATTCTGTGCGAGTCCCGTATCGGTGACGAGATCCGCCGAGTACATGATCAACTGCCGGTATGGCTCGTCCGGAGCCCAATCCGCATTGCGTGGTTCCAGGGTGATCCAGATTTTCACTCTCTTGTCCGGAAGCAGGGACAGCAGATCGAGATTGCTGGAGGGCAATCCGATTCGGTTGATGCCATGCAGAAGGTCCTCACCGGGAAAACGGAAACGTGGATCGAGAGCCTGCGTATCGAAGTGTGTATTGCTGCGGTCCAAGGCATTCTTGTCGACGAATCTTCCCAGCGAGATAGGCTTGGTCGTCGAACCAGCGCTGTCGAAGATGACCCAGGCCTCGTACTCGAGATTGAGGAAGTCAGTCATCAACCGAGTTCCGCCAATGAATTCCGGCGGTTGTGCGAGAGAACGAAGGCTCGATGAAAAAGTGGTATCCGCCCAGCTGAATATGAACGTCCGGGCGATTACGTTGGTGTCGTTGAATGGCGCGAACGCAAACGTGTCGCTCGTGCAGTGCGTGCTTTCCGGTATGTCGATCCGCAGATAACAGGTATCAACCCATCCGGTTGTGTCCTCCTTAAGATAGATGTATCCAACCGTCTGGCCGTCCTGGATGATTGGTCTCTCGCCCAGCGCGATCTGTGGTCCCATCTTGTCGGCGACATGTTCCGGCGCACCATTGCGGAATGTCAGATCGGGTTCCTGGTTGATGAAGACCGCGTCGAAATTGCAGAACGAACTCTCCGGCTGACTGGGGTTGATCCACAATAAATACCCCGGCGCCCGAACATTCCTCGTCCCTTCAACATACTTCATCCCAAACTGCGTCCCCTTCGCTCTGCCGTCGGAATAGCACGCAAGGGCTTTACGGCAGTCGATCTGACCGCTGCCGCGAGGGCATGTGTCTTCCATGCAGATGGCGATTGTATCGCTGATCTCACGGTCGACGACGTCGAGACTGGCAAACCAGATCCCCATGCCTTCGCTCGAGTCACGCCAGCATGCCCCAGAGGACGGCCCTGAGCTTAGGTACGATGGCGCTGCCAGACTGAACTCGCAGGGAGCATTTCCTGTTGGCACAATGGGTGTCCCCAAGTCCAGCATCAAATTCATCTGGGCGAAAACGTGGAGTTCACCGAACAGGATTATCGGCCCGTTAATGGAATCGGGCTCGAGGTCGACCAAGGGTTCAACACTCACAGCCATGCCCGTATGATCGAAAACATTGACACCCAAATCCAAGCCGCGATCGGCTGTAATGCCGAGAGTCTCGCCCGAATCACTGATCGCAAAGAAATACTCAGAATTCCATTGGAATCGCTTCGAAGGGATCAGACCCGTCACACGGATCGTATTCTCGGCTGGGACAAACACATAATCAAGTAACCAGAACTGGTAAATTTGACCGGCCGGGGCAGGCTCCAGACCCATGGGAGGGCGGTCATTGGATGACGGATAAATCCGAATGTTGGAGTAGTACGGTGGCACTGGTTCTGGCCCCTTGATCAAACAACCAGCCAAAATGATGGCGACGAGAATGGCCCCCACCAGGGCTTTTGTGCGTGTCATCGACGTTTGTCCTCCATGATATGGTCATGTCTGGCCGTCAGTTGACGGCACATAAGACCGTCATGATACCCCAGCCCACCCGACCGCGTCAAGCGAAAACCGCCCCACGCCAACGGTGGTCCGACCGGTCCTCCGGGCATTACCCCTCAGACCCAGCAATATTCCCTCAGACTCGGTGGCTGATGTCAATGAATTTGGCGCTCTTACGGCACATCCCGGGGCTTGCTGAGGGACCTCGGTTTCGCCTTCCGAACGTGTGGACCCACCGTGGCGGGTTTGCCCGATTCTTTGACAAGTCCCACGGCGCGGAAGCATATACACCGTGGCGCCGCGGACTGGCGGCGTGCCGGAGGTATCCCGAGGTCGGTCACACGCAGAGGCTCCACCTCAGTTCAGGAGGGCGTGTTGACGGCTGTGATTCCGCTCGGTGGTCAGGACGTTCCCGGCGGTTGCCTCCAGAACACCCCGAATGATCCGGGGCGCAAATCAGGCTTGCGCCCTGACTCGTCCCTGATATGTTGCGCCGGTGGAAGGACGACGGTGATCAGCGCAGACGGACGACGGGATCGTGGCGAAGCCGACAGGGCCGCACGGCTGGATGAACGCGACAGTGCCACGGTTGGCCGGGATGATCTTCCCGGACTGATGCGAGTGTTCGCCGGGATCATGCCTCATGATCGTGTCCTCGATGTTCCTTGTGCCGACGGGTCGCTGGCATTTGAAATCGCGCCTGTTTGCAGCTATGTCGTTGGTGTCGACTCCTCGGAAACCATGATTGCTGCCGCCGCCACCCGCACCGTGGAAGAAGGGCTCGACAACACCTCATTCCAGGTCGGGGATGCTGCCCATCTGGACTTCGCAGACGGCATGTTTGACAGGGTAATCTGTTGGGATGGGCTGCATCATTTCGCCGAACCGGCAGCCGTCATCAGTGAACTGATCCGGGTATTGCGGGCTCCGGGGTATCTGATTGTCGCCGACATTGACCCATCGGATGACCGTGCGTGGCGTGATATCCACGATCGCATCGAGCGCTCACGCGATCCGTCGCATCAGCGGCTGCACACCCGAGCCGAGATCCGGTCGTTCCTCATCGACTGCGGCGTGACGATTGAACGTGAGACCAGATGGCGCGTTAGGTACCCTTTCGACCTCTGGATGGCTAAGGTGAATCCCGATGAGGGGACGCTGGAACGGACGCACCGGATGCTGATCGAAGCGTCCCGGAAGAAATCCAGTGGTTTGGAAGTACTGGTCAGGGGCAGGAGTATCGAGCTGGTCCACCGGCTCGCGGCATGGGTGGCAGTCAAGTTGACTTAGAGTTGATGGGCCGCGGCGATGATCATGCCGGGGCGGGAGGTGCATTTGAAGACGCGTGACCTATTGATACTGAGTGGCTTGGTGATCCTCATCCTGGGCTTGACCATCGCGGAGAAATTCGCCGAACGCCGGCGTGAGCAGCGCCGGGAGGCAAACACGGCTGTCGAACGAGCCCTCTGGCAGCAGCGGATGAACAGTGCGCTTGATGCCCGATGGCAGGAATTGTCGTCGCAGCTCCGCAAGACGCTGGATTCGATGGCTTCGGACGTCATCGCCGGAGGTGTTTCCCGGGAGTCTCTGGCGGCCATCGTTCTCGATTCGACCTTCCCCGGCGCGCCATCACTGCCCGGCACCTCCGTAACTGCCCGCCGGCTCGCCACCTCGGATACGCTCACGGTGGCCGTCCTCAGGGAGTACGACAGGGGCCTGCTCGCCCTGCCGTCCGACTTGTCGGTGTACGAGCGGCGCGTCGCGATCAATGAGGTCGCGTCCATGGTCCGGGCGCGGTTTGGACTTTCCTCCGCCCAGTTTGACTCTTTGCTCAAGCATGTCCGAGGCAAGCAATGACGCCGGTGTTTCGAGGCCGCCCGGAGCCACGGGACTTCGAACGGGCTGTTTGCCCTCTGCCAAACCGGCTCTAACACGGTTACATCTCTCCCCGTATTATGATTAGAGTTAACGCGGTCTGCCGTCACCTCACAGAACCCCTGACGGCGTGACACGTTTCAGACCCCTTCATTTACCACGAACCGCTTGTTGGCGTCGCTTTCGCGACTCTGACGCCGCTGTCGCGGCACTGGTGATCGACCATGCTGGATTGCGCCCCAATTACCTCACGTCACACTTCCCCGGCAGGAGAATGGTCATGCCAAAACGCAAAGTGGTCCCGTTCGTGCGCGAGTCCGAGAAGACATGCTGGAATCTCTACGGATTGCAGGTTCTGGCGCCTGAGCGGTTTCAGCGCGTGGTGCAGGAAGTCATCAAAGGACGCTATCTTCTCTTCCGGACCGAGTTGACGACGCGATTCTGGTCCTGAAGCTCTGCTGTTCCAGGGACGGTTGGTCCTGACTAAACGGGTCTGCGGTGTTCTCGGGCGCCTTGGGAGATAGCTGGCAATCCAGATCCCCCAGTGCGATCCGCGCTCGGATCGAAATCACGGCCTGGCATCTGCCCGCGTTCCCGGTGTGGCCTGGGGATGCGGTTCGCCAATACTGCTGCAGGCGTCTGCAATCCGTAAAATTTGCGACTTTAGGGAATTGAAAACCGCCAGGAATGTATTAGATTGGGCTTGGCAGGCGGCGGGCGTGCCAGTGTCTCGCAATGTCCGAAAGATGCCCGCGTTGAATCGTCGAATACTGATACCGGCCATCCGGTGAAATCGGCTGGCCCCAGTTCTTACCAGTAGTGCCGCGTGAGCCGCATCGGGAGGTAAAATGTCAAGACGTCTGGTCGCATTGGCAGCCTTTTTGTTCTTGTTGCTGTTTTCACAAACGGGGGCGGGCGCGTTTGGCCCTAAGTTTCTTCTGCGCGTGAACTTGCAGTCGCGGTCCTCATTTGATCGCGCCGCCGCGCTGGGGATTGAGCCGGTATTTCGCTGGGGCAATGAATTCTATGTCGTCAGCGATGGGCTGATGCTCGACAAGCTTGACAAATCCGGTGTCCAATATACCGTGATTGAAACCAGCCCATTCGTCGATGGGTTCTATTTCGTCGACTCAAAGACGCCGTTCACCGAACCCGGCGGACTCGCCAAATTGGGTGCCGAGCCGATCGATCTTTTCGACGGGGGCGCACTCTGGAAGGCGGATCAGCCGCTGATGTGGGCGGCCCATCTTGCCGGGGAGGCCCCGGTCCAGATCACCGGGGAGTCGATCCCGCTGGTGTACATGCCGGCGATGACCAGTGCCGGATTCATCGGTCCTGATCCGTGGCTTGACTCGATCGCGGCACGCATTAATCAAGATTCAGTCGTCGCCTACGACCGGAGACTGATGAACTTCCGGACACGCTACACATACACCGATTCGAATCTTGCCGCCATCAGCTACCTGAAGCAGAAGTTCCTGTCGTTCGGCTACACCGATGTCAAGACCGACACGTTTGGCGTTGGATCCGGCTGGTACAGTCACAACGTGATCTGCAAGAAGCTGGGCACCATCGAACCTGGGAAACTCATCATCATCGGTGCGCATTTCGATTCATACAACCAGCAATCGGACCCGATGATATTTGCGCCGGGTGCCGATGACAACGCCTCAGGGACGGCGGCGGTGATGGAGATCGCCCGCGTCCTCGCCGGCATTCCGACCCGCAAGACAATCATCTTCATCCCGTTCGGCGCCGAGGAGCAGGGGCTCTACGGCAGCAATTACTACTCGGCGCTCGCGCAGACATACGGGTGGGACATTGAACTGATGCTCAACATGGACATGATCGGCTGGAATCCGGATGCTGTCAACAACGTGTGGATCAATACGAATCCGGCGTCACTCGCATACGCCAGCCTGGCAGCGCAACTCGCTCAGTCTCGCACCACGCTTATTCCCTACATCAATGCGTCCGTCGGCGGTGGATCCGATCACTACTACTTCGGGCAGAGGGGATACCATTTCATCTATGGCGCAGAGGGTGATTTTGACACCCCTGGCTGGCATACCGACATCGACACCCTCGCCCGGCTCGACTTCCCGTATTGGACAGACATCGCGCGCATGATGGGCATGACCACCTACTACGTCGCCAAAGCCCCCGCCGGTGTTCAATCCGTCCAACTCTGGGACGTCGGCGATGGCCAATCGCTCGAGATCCAATGGGAGACAGTCCTCGGCGCAGACATCGAATCGTACCGCATCTACTACGGACCCGGTCCCGGCTATTACACGGCATCGATGGAGGTTCCGGCCGGAGGGGGAACGACGGCTCGCTTGAATGGTCTGGCGGAGGGCGAGCTGTACTTCGCCACGGTCACCGCTATCGACACCTCAGGGGCAGAATCGATTGCGCGGACCGAGACCAGTCTGGCGCCCTATCACCTGCCACGGGTTCCGAGTGGAGTGCTTGCCAACGTGGAGTACCGCCGCATCGAACTGCAGTGGGATCCGACGGCCGAACTGGACTTCGATCATTACGTGCTGTATCGCGGCACCGATTCAAGCGCTCTCGGTATATACGTCGCGTCACTCGGAACAAATTCTTACACCGACATGACGGTCAGCGACAGAACCCGCTACTACTACCGGGTGCTGGCGTTTGACCACGATGGAAACTCCAGCGGAGTGTCGAGCCTTGTCTCCGGGATTCCCGCTTCGTTCGACCAGGGCACGCTCCTGGCCGATCTGACATCGGGAGTCTCCGGTGTTCCTCCCGAAGCGGATCAATGGCCAGTCTACAACACGATCTTCTCGAACTACCAGCATGGTTACTACCGCTACGACGACTACAGCAAATCTGTCGATAAATCTGAGCTCGGGCAGTATGGCACGATGTACTGGCTCGACGACGATTATGAGTGGGAGCGGTGGCCGGCCGATCATTGGGCCAAATTGAACTGGTTTCTGTCCTACGGCAATAATCTCGTAGTGACGGGATGGGCCACGCCGAGCGAAGTGCAGTCGGCCGGCGCCCTGTATGATCTCTGTCATGTTTCCACGATCAGCCGAGTGAACGCCCTTGATTGTATCGGCGGCTACGGGGAAAGCGGATTCCCCAGCGTCGTAATTGACACCGTGAAGGCCTTCTCTCCGTGGTCGGGAGTGTTGAACAACATCTGGACCATGGCGCCCGCCGACGCTTCTGCGGAGGTCATCCTGAGGTACCACTCATCATCGGGGGGAAATCCCTCGCTGCCTGTGGCAGTGCGGCGCGACTCCGGCACCAATAAGGTCGCGTTTATCGGCCTCCCGTTGTACTTCATCCGGAACCAGGATGCCCAGGCACTGGTGGCAGCCTTGGGCGACTGGTTTGGCGACACGCAACACGGAGGAGCGGGTGATTTGAATGGCGACGGTGTCGTTGATATCCTGGACGTAATCGCTCTCATCAACGCCGCCTTTGAAGGCGGAACGCCTCCCGGCGGAATGGCCAATGCCGATGAGAATGGCGATTGCGTCGTGGACGTGATGGATGTGGTCTATATTATCGAATACGTTTTCAATGGCGGCCCGACCCCGGGGCCGGGATGCGCATGAGGCGGTAGCTTGTGTTCGCTCCGATCGTGTGCGGCTCATCCGCCCGGCCGGAGATTGGAGGCGAAGGGGTCATGCTGAATCGAGTCTTTGTTCAGACGGTGGTCTTGATACTCGCAAGTACGGGGCTTGCCGCAAGCGGTATTGGCCCCGAATTCCTTATCAGAGTGGACCTCAGCCTCCGCACTGATTTTGACCTCGCGGCAGCGCTGCATCTCGAACCGGTCTACAGATCGGGCAATGAATTCTACGTCGTCGCCGACGGGAGCGGCACGAGTGGCCTCGACGGGGCCGGTGTGAAGTACAGCGTTGTCGATCAGGATCCGTTCGCGAGCGGTTACTATTACCTCGACACGAAATCCCCAATATCCGATGGGCTGATCCTGGCGAAGTACGGCGCGCAACCGCTGGATCAGATCGGTAGCGCAACCCTCTTCAAAAGCGAGCGCAGGCTTTCGTCTGAAATGCAATCCGAAAAGGGCGCGCCGATTCCGATCACAGGGGAGAGGATCCCATTGGTGCACTCTGCCCCGCTGGCCGTGGCGGCGACGGTTTTCGATAATCCGATCCTGGACACGATTGTCGCGCGCATTTCCATGGATTCAATCGTCGCTTATGATACGCGGCTGGTGGACTTTCAGACACGATACGCCTTCACTGATTCGAATGCAGCCGCCGAG
>JAGVEK010000365.1 GCA_020058315.1 Candidatus Zixiibacteriota bacterium | reverse complement strand
GGGGCATTCTGGGCCTACGAGGTTCTCGGTTGGGGCGGATATTGGGGCTGGGATCCTGTCGAGAATTCCTCTTTGATACCTTGGCTGACGGCCTTGGCGTTGTTGCACGGACTGATCTTGTTCCGGATGCAGCCCAAACTTCTGAAGACCAACGTGGCACTGGCTCTCGTGTCCTACCTGCTGGTCGTTTATGGCACGTTCCTGACCCGTTCCGGGGTCTTGGCCGATTTCTCAGTCCATTCGTTTACCGATTTGGGGATCAACGCCTATTTGGTCGTTTACATGCTCGGGGCGACGATTCTGGCGACGGCTGTTCTGGCAATACGAACCCGGGGAGTACCCACCGTGCCGATCTCTCGCGCGGTCAACTCGCGTGAGTTCGGGCTCGTGTTTGGACTGTTGTTGCTGGTGATCACCTCGGCCTTGGTCCTGATCGGGACATCGGCGCCCCTTCTGACTAAGATCGGCGGGCAGGCCTCGAATGTGGCGATGAGCTACTATGACATGATCAGTATTCCCATGGGAATTTTCATTGCCCTGACACTGAGTGTCTCTCCCTTCCTGATCTTCGGCTTGACTCCGTGGCGGGACCTCTTCCGCAGCGTCTTCCCGTCGCTGATGGCCGCAATCGGCGCGGCGATCGTGGCGATCTTCCTCGGTGTGACTCAGTGGTCTCACCTGCTGCTAATCGTAGGTGCGACAGGCGCCTTCACGTCGAATCTGCTCGCCCTGATCCGTTTTTCTGAGTGGAAATTGCCGCGCATGGCTGGCCACCTGACACACTTTGGTTTTGGCATCATGCTCTTGGGAATTCTCGGCTCCTCGGCTTACTCGTCGTCGGAGCGTCTGAGCTTGACCCCGAGGGAGCCGCAGAAGGCATTTGGATATGACGTAACTTTCAACCGCAAGGTCGAAGGCAGCCCGCCGCGGCGGGCGAACCAGGGGTACTTTGATCTGACCCTGACCCGCAACGGCACCAGCATCGAGGCCAAGCCAAAACTCTACTACTCCGATTACACCAGTTCGGAGATGCGGAATCCCCACATCGTCAAAGGGCTGATCGAAGACATCTATATTGCACCAATGGATTTCCGGCAGAGGGAAGCGGGCAATGTCGTTGAGCTTGTCAAGGGAACGCCCAAGCCCGTCGGTGACTGGACGCTGACCTTCAAGCGCTTTGCTATGGATAACCACGACAGCAGTGGGGTGATGAAGGTATCCGCCGAGGTCTTCGCGGCGCGGGGGAGCGACACGGCGACGATCATTCCCTCGATGACATCCGGGCCTTCCGGGATGACTCCAGCTCCCGTGCTCATTCCGGGAACCGAGATTCGGCTCTCGCTGGCAGGCATGAAAGTCGAATCCCAGACCATTCGGCTCACTGTCGATGATCCCCACAAATCAATGGCGACTTCCACCGAGGTGCTGACTCTCGATTTGGCGACAAAGCCGCTGGTGAGTCTGGTTTGGGCGGGGGTGATCATCATCACGCTCGGTTCGCTGCTGTCCTTCTGGCGGCGGTGGCGCGAGGCGGAGATTTCGTAGGTCCCTGGTCGTGAATTTTCTCCCGTTGTAGCTCAGGCAGAGTCAGGTACCCGAGAGGACAAGGGGCTTAAGCCCCTTGTCCGCGACTTCGGCATGAACTTCAGTGCACAGTGGGAGTGGAGTCCTGATGGTTCGCGACACGAATCCCTCGACATCCCGGCAACGGCATTCTATTTTCCGCGCGATGACGGCAACCCTGGCGACAGTGCAGAACGGACGTACCCCGCAATGAAAGGCGTCATCCTTGCAGGCGGGTTGGGGCGACGGCTGGGCCCACTGACTCAGATCACCAACAAACATCTGTTGCCGGTCTGGGACCGGCCGATGATCTTCTATCCTCTTCGGTCACTGATCGAGGCCGGGATTGATGAAGTTCTGATCGTGACGGGCGGACAAAACCCAGGCGATTTCATGCGGCTGCTCGGGGATGGGCGTCAGTTTGGTTTCAAGGGGCTGTACTACACGTATCAGCGTGGTCAGGGGGGGATTGCTGAGGCGCTCGGTCATGCGGCCGATTTTGCCGAGGGGCAGCCGTTGTGCGTCATACTGGGTGACAATATTCTGGAAGGAAGTTTGAGGCCCCAAGTTGAGCGGTTTGCGGTTCAGAAGGAAGGGGCGCGAATCCTGCTCAAGAAGGTCGCCCATCCCGAACGCTTCGGTGTCGCAGTGCTCGAGAATGGGCGACTGACAGCTGTCGTAGAGAAGCCGCGCGTTCCGCGATCACCTTACGCTGTGATTGGTGTGTACTTCTATGACTCCTCGGTCTTTGATGTCATCGCGAAACTCAGACCTTCGCGGCGCGGCGAGCTGGAGATCACAGACGTGACGAATCATTTCCTGCACCAGGGAAGTCTGTCCCATGGTGTGGTTTCCGGTTGGTGGAGCGATGCCGGAACAGTCGAATCGCTGCACCGGGCAGCCGAGCTGGCGGCACGGACATGGTTTCGGCCCGCCTGCACGGCGAAGTTTTGGGAGCCTTTCGACCGGTGGGTGGAAGAACTTTTCAAGTCCTCGCTGGCGAGTGGCCCGGCCGAGCCGGGGAGGCGCCGTCACAGATGATATCGGGCTGCGCAGTGCGTCCATTGGTGGTTCACACGGACGAGCGGGGGAGACTCTTTGAGATACTTCGTCGCGACGATCCGGAATTCCAGCGGTTTGGCCAGGTATACATCACGACCGCGAAACCAGGTGTCGTCAAAGGCTGGCATCTGCACCGGCTGCAGACCGATCACTTCTGCCTGATTGAGGGGCGTGCGCGCTTCGTGCTCTATGACGATCGCACCGACTCGGCGACCAGAGGAGAGATTGACGAGATTATCTGCGAAGGTTCCCAGCCGCAGTTAATCGTGATCCCCCAGTTGGTGTACCACGGCTTCAAGAACATCGGCGACCGTGATGTGGTCTGTCTGAATTGCCCGACAGAACCATACAACCGCGATCACCCCGATGAATACCACACCGACCCACGCGTCAACGACATTCCGTATAACTGGGACGTTCCAAGTCCCTTTCCACGCCCTCCGCTGCAATGAGAATCCTGATCACCGGTGGCTGCGGATTCCTCGGCTCGCATTTTGTCCGTGCCTGGCTGCGCCGGCACAGGGATTCGACCATTGTCAATGCGGATTGCCTGACTTATGCGGGATCACTCGACAATCTTGAGGATGCGGCTCACGACGCGCGCCATCGACATGAGCGAATCGATGTCGCGGACCCTGAAACAGTCGAAGGTCTGTTCACTCAAGGGTTCGATCTTGTCGTTCATTTCGCCGCGGAGACACACGTCGATCGTTCGCTGGAGGACGCTGGCCAGTTTGTCCGCACTAATGTTCGTGGCACAGAAAACCTTTTGGCCATGTCCGGGCAGCGGCGCGCTGGGATGGCCAGACCAGCGGTCATCGTCGTCTCGACTGATGAAGTTTATGGGCCGACGCCCGACGGAACGAGATTCAGAACCGACGCGCCTCTATCCCCTACCAGTCCCTACGCCGCCAGCAAGGCGGTCGCCGACCGGTTGTCCCTGGCGTACGCGCGGGCGCTTGATTTGAATGTCACGATTGTCCGGTCGGTCAATGTTTACGGGCCTCGCCAGTATCCGGAGAAGGTCATCCCTCTATTCACATCACACGCGATCTCCGGGTGCCGACTGCCGCTGTATGGTGATGGTCTCCAGCGGCGCTCGTGGCTCTATGTCGACGATTTTGTCGATGGTCTTATGCGCATCGCGGGTGATCCACATCGGCGCCGGGAACACATTGTGTGGCATCTTGGCTCGCATGACGAACCCCCCAACCTCGAGCTTGCTCAGACAATCTGTGAACTCTGCGACGCCGATCCTGCTCTGATCACACACGTTGCCGACAGGCCGGGGCACGACCGGCGTTACGCTCTGGATTTCACGGAAACTGAGCGAGTCTTCGGGTGGAGTCCTCGAACACTGCTGCGCGCCGGACTTGAAGAGACCGTCGGATGGATCAAGGCGAATATTGAATGGTGCCGTCGTCGAACCCAGTGGAAACCATCATTTCTCCGTGGGGAATAGTCACCGCCCACTGCGCATCGCCATCACAGGCGCGACCGGTCTTCTCGGCCGCGCGCTGCTGCCGCTCCTGGTGTCTCGCGGTCACGTGGTGATTGCCGGCTGTCATCGCCTGACAACTGATCCGGCACTTGCCACCACCGTTGTCCCGCTCGAACTGCTCGATCCCGTTTCCGTCGAGGCGTTTCTTAAACGTGCTGAAGCCGACTGGGTCATTCATACCGCGGCTCTGACCGATGTCGATCGTTGCGAGCAGGAACCGGAACTGGCCAAGGCGATCAACACGGATGCTACTCTTCACCTTGTTAGCGCGCTTGCGCAATCGGGGTGCCGGCTTTTGTATCTGTCCACGGACTACGTGTTTGAT
>JAGVEK010000205.1 GCA_020058315.1 Candidatus Zixiibacteriota bacterium | reverse complement strand
GGTGGCCGCGACCTTTGAGGAAGAGATCATGTTTCCGACCACGGGGATGGCCACCGCGGCCATGATTCCCAGGATCAGAATCACCATCACCAGTTCAATAAGCGTGAATCCCCCATCCAGGTGTCGGCAACGTCTCGGACTCATGATCGATCCCGCCTGACAGTCGGTGCCCGATGATCAGAAGCAACGCGCGCGAATGGAGTGAAGACCGCCTTCACTCCATCATGCCGCGAACCAGGTCCTGCGCCCCAGGGCCGCTGAACAAACTACCAATTGTTCTCGCTGGCGGAACTTGTGTTGGGCCAAATTTCACCGGTCGAGGCCTTGTATGCCCACCCGCCACGGGTTCCGACAACCGTCCCCTTCGTGACTCCCGTTACAACCGAATCCGGAGCACTTGACTCTGATTGATACGGATTCTTCGGGATGGCCTGCATCATCACCGTACCCACCGTCCGCACCGAATCGAGGGGGGGCCAGGTGGCCGTCCCCGTCGTCAGGGCTGTGTTGGCGTAGTAGATGGAAATGGCGGAGCGCAGACCGCCCAGCGCACCTTTCCCAGCCGACTTCTTCGCCTCAGTGACCATGTCAACGTACTTGGGGATCGCCACCGCGGCGATGATTCCCAGGATCACGATGATGATGACGAGTTCGATCAGCGTGAACCCGCGTCGATCTTGATGGATTCTCAGATTCTGCACAGCGACTTCCTCCTTCTTCTCAAGAGAGCACGAAACTGTCACACTGGTCTTTATATCGGCATGTATCCAAATCACTTTCGCCACCCGGCCACCGTGGGCGGCCTTGCTCTGAGCCGAAACGGTCGCTTCTTCCGAAAAGGTGGACGACGACGGCATCGGCAGACCGATGCTAACTCATTGGCGGAAAATGGATATGAGGTTCCACATCGGCAGAAGGACGGCCAGCGCAAGCATGAGGACACCCGATGCCAGGACTACAAGTATCAGCGGCTCAAGCTTGTCCGCCAGCCGGCGAACATCATACTCGACCTCCTGGCCGTAATGGCGCGACACCTCGGCCATCATTCGCTCCACATCGCCCGATTCGAACCCGATGCCGAGCATCTGGTAAACCAGATTCGGGATGACCGCATCGCTTGGGGCGGCTGCGATCGGCGCACCTTCGGACAGACGCTCCCGCATGGCCGATATTTCGCGACTGACCATGAGATTGCCGACGCCACCAGCCGCTGTATCCAGCGCCGACGATGCCGGGACACCCGCGCCATACAAAATACCGAACAGCCGCGTGAATCGGATGACCAGAACCTTCAGGAACAACTCCCCCACAAGCGGAAGACGCAAGATCCACCCATCGCGGCGAAGACGCCCGGGCTCCGTTTTCATCCAGTTTCGCCATGCGAGCCAGCCGGTGATGCCGACAATGGGAACCACCCACCAGTAGGATCGAATGATGCCGGCGACTGCAAGCAGCAGCCGCGTGGGAAGCGGCAGGCGGGCACCGAAGTGACTGTAAAACGACAGAAACTTGGGGACGACAAATCCGACGATGAATCCCCCTGCGAAAACCAGAGCGATCATGACCATGGTGGGATACCGAACGGTCTTCTTCATCAATTGCCGCGTATTCATTTCCCGTTCGAGAAAGTCGGCTGTCTGTTCGAGAACGGAATCCAGGCGTCCAGTCGCTTCCCCTGTGCGGAGTGCCCCAAGGAAAACGGGGTCGAACAAGCCCGGAAAGGCGGCCATGGCATCCGAGAGAGTGGCGCCACCTCCTATCATGTCGGCGATGCGGCGGATGGCTGCGGCCACATTAGGTTCACGAGTCTGCTCCGCAATCATTCCAAGAACACTCAACAGCGGAATGCCGGCTCTCAGGAGCGAAGCGAATTTCCGCGTAAAGAGGATCTTCTCCTTGATTCCCCATCGTGCGCTGCCGGACCGCGTCCGCCAGTGGTCTGACGCTCCCCGCACCTGTTTCATCTCAAGGGGAATCAAACCGCGCCGATCAAGCTCCGCGCCAACGGCCTCGACCGATTCGGCCACCAGACACCCCTTGACAGTGGCGCCGGCCGTGTCGCACGCTACGAATGCGAAATCAGACACTGGACTTCACCTGCTCCTGAAGTTCGTGACGGGCACTTACGTTACCAATTCCCAGGCTTCCGCCTGCCTCGGGATGACTCGCAGGATCTCCTCGGCGGTTGTCACCCCCGAGGTCACCAGAGCCCTCCCCTGCTGGATCAGATTGGAGAACCCGGTTTCCCGCAAATGGTCACGCAGCCGGGCCGCGTTGTGGCCCTCCGCGATCAGCGCCCGAAGACTATCGGTGACACCAAACATCTCGTAAACGCCGACTTGACCGGCATATCCTGTTCCCCGGCAATGGCGGCAACCGACCGCACGCTTCCAGGTTCCCACGTCTGTCAGTGCGTCAAACCCCAGTTGGTCCCGGATTGAATGCGATGGCTCGATGGGTACGGAGCAGTCCCGGCAGAGACGGCGCGCCAGGCGCTGGGCAACTACGGCACGCAGTGCTGTCGCAACCAGGAAGCGCTCGGTCCCCATGTCTGTGAGCCGGTTGGCCGCCGCCGCCGCGTCGATCGTGTGGATCGTCGAAAGAACCAGATGGCCTGTCATCGCCGCCCGCACGGCGATCTGTGCGGTGGTCACGTCGCGGACTTCACCCACCATGATGATGTCCGGGTTCTGACGCATCAAGGCTCTCAGACAAATGGGAAATGTCAGACCGGCCTTCTCGTTCACCTGAACCTGGTTCACCAGGGGGAATGCATACTCGACCGGATCTTCCACCGTGACGATGTTCTTCTCGGGCGTGACGATCTCGCGCAGGGCGGCATACAGGGTCGAGGTTTTCCCGCTGCCCGTCGGGCCGCTGATTAGTATCATCCCCTCGGTCGAGTGCAGTTCCGACCTGATGAATTCCAGTTGCGGGGCCGTCATTCCAATGTTGTCCAGGGACATATCCCAGCCAAGCCGGTTGAGAATCCGGATCACCACCTTTTCACCGTGAACAACCGGCAGTGTTGAGACGCGCAGGTCGGCACTGCGACCGGCCGCTTCCATGCTGAACCGCCCATCCTGTGGCAGCCGTTTTTCTGACACGTCCATCCCGGCCATGACCTTGATCCGCGCGACAACCGCCGCGTGCATGTGCGCGGGCGGAAGAGCTTCCTCGCGCAGAACCCCGTCAACGCGGAAGCGCACCCGTAGGACGTTCGCGTCCGGCTCGATATGAAGATCGGACGCTTTTTGCTTGATCGCCTCGCTCAGCAAGACATCGACCAGCCGCACGACCGGTGCATCCTCGCCAGTGGCAGCCGCCGACAGTGCCGGGGCGGAAGCAGAGATGTCTCCGATGACGCGTTCGACGTTATCGGCGACCGTGTAGAACTGGGCGATTGCCGCTTCGATGTCTTCCGGCGTTGCGATGACGCGATTCACCATCAGTCCGGTCTTGAAGCGCACTTCATCGATGGCCACCATATCCAACGGGTCGGCCATCGCGACGGTCAGCCGGTCGTTGATGCGGAAGAGCGCAATCAGCCGATGCTTCTTGGCGACCGGCAGCGGGATGATGTTGACGATTTCTGGATCGGCGACGAAACCCCTGATAGTGATCTTCGGGATGCCGAGTCGTTCGCTGAGAACGTCCACCAGATCTGCAGGAGCAATCTTGCCTGAGGCGACAAGGATGTCTCCCAGACGGCGACCCGACAGCTTCTGCTGCTCCGTCGCCTCCCGCAGTTGCTCGGTCGTGACGAGACCACGGGCCAGCAGAAGATCACCGATGCGCGGATGTGGTGTCTGAGCCATAGAGTGCCACCGCAGGCCAACAACGCCGGCGAACCAAAATCAGGAAGGTGTTCATCCTCCCTCATAAGAGTATCGGCCCTTTGCGGAAACTCCTTTGCCACCGGGGAGGGGCGATGGAGACGGATCGCTCCTGAATGCCCAACCCGACGCGGCGGACTGGGGATATCTCTCGTGTCTCCCATGATCCTGCCACGCCAGGTGCATATGTCTCACGGTAAGCCATGGGGCACCCGGCGGCCTCGCCGATTTGGCAGCCTGTACTACTCGAATTCAAGCCTTGCAGAACATCGGAAGGCCGGTATTTTATGCCCGCCGTCCGTTTCTGCCACGGAGGAGGTTGTGTAAACGAATATGTCTGTTGTCGCCTTGGTGGTCTTGCTGCTGGCTCCCCGCGTCCGCTCAATCGGGGTGTCCGTGACAGCAGTGTGATGACGGTGCGGAAGGATGTCTGAGCGCGCAGGGAGGGAGGAGAACAATGCGGATCACACGTTCGTGCCGGGTCGCGGTTGCCGCGGCATTCATCTGGTCGCTGGCCACTGCGGTGGCCGACTGCAGAATCACACACATTGGGGTCAGTCCGGCCAATCCGAGCGCTGGCGACTCAGTCATCATCACGATCGACGGGTACCTGCCAGATGCATGCTGGCACGTCGAATCACTGACGCGTTCCCACTCGGGAAACGCCTTCTACTACAACATTGGCACCGTTGACAGTTGGCAATCCAGCGGTTGCGCTACGATTGTGATCTCGTACCAGATTCGGGATACGGTCGGATTTCTTCCTGAGGGGACGTACCTGATCGCGGTAACAGAATGGCACCAGTCCTTGCGCGAGCCTCTGCCAGATTTCGACTCCACGCAATTCACGGTCTTCGGTTTCACAGGTGTCTCACAGGGCGGGGCGGCGGGGCTCCCCGATCTGTTTACCGTATGCCAGAACTACCCCAATCCGTTCAACGGGTCGACGGTCATCGCGTTCGACATCGTAAGGCCGGGACCCGCGGACGTGGAGATCTTCGATGTTCTCGGACGATGCGTGTCGCGGCACTGTCTGATCGTCGATTCACCGGGGCGACACACGACGAATTGGGATGGACTTGACCAGTCTGGTCGATCAGTCTCGTCCGGCGTCTATTTCTATCGTGTGACAATGGGTGGTATGGCACAGACTCGCAAGATGGTGCTGATGAAGTAGATTGAATGACGGACCCGGCATCTGAAGTGGGAGTTCGGCAGCATCTTGAGAAGATCCACCAATCACACCTTCAGCGGCGGATGGGGCACCCGGCAGGGTGGCCATGTTCACCAAATGGCTGCGCCGGATTTGGGCTGCAATGCGACGCGATCCAGTCTTCATCGGTGTACAGATAGCAGGAGTCGGCGCGGCATTTCCAATCACTGCGGCCGGTGTGGATGCCACAGAAAAGGGCGGCTCGTGAATTCACGGGCCGCCCTGAAGTTCTGGAAAGGTGCCAGATAACTCTGACTACTTATCCTTGCCGCCTTTTTCCTTCTTACCCTTCTTCTCGGCCGCACCTTCGGAAGCCTCTTCGGTCTCCTTCTTCTCGGTGATCACCTCAGGAGCGCCTGCCGCAGTCTCCGCCGGAGTCGCAGCGGCCTCGGCTGTCGGGACCACTTCCTTGATCACAGTCGGAGGCACAACCGATGCGACTGTGCGGTCGCCCGGAGTGACCACGACAATGCGTTCGAGCTGAATGTCACGGATATGGAGACTGCCGCCGATCCCGAGTGCCGTCACGTCGGCGTTGATCATATCCGGGATGTCGGCGGGCAGAGATTCGATCTCCAGTTCACGCGTAATGTGCTGGAGGATTCCTCCGAAGTTCTTCACACCATCGGCGATTCCGGTCAGGCGAATCGGCACCGTCACCCGGATCTTCCTGGTCGGCGAAATGTGCAGGAAATCAACGTGAAGGATCTCTTCGGTAATCGGGTCGTGCTGCACGTCGCGCACCAGCGCCATCTCCGGTCCGCCACCGCCGTCATCGACGGTGAGATCGACCAGAATGTGTTCGGACGTCGACTTGTGCAGGACGGTGGTAATCTGGTGACGATTCAGCCGCAAGGGGAGCGGTGCCGTGTGTTCCCCGTAGAGAATCCCCGGGATGGTGCCGACCGCGCGCAGTTTGCGTGCGGCGCCTTTACCGGTCTCCTGACGTTTGTAGACACTGAGTGGTACTGCTTTCATGAGACATGACTCCTTTTTCAACAGGCGCCGTCGTCAGCCGGTGATCCGGCCGACATCGCGCCCCGGTAGGTTCCCCGCCTCGCTCAGACGCCGCGAGATGTCAGGGACTTCTTCGGCCGGAGCAGAGAGGGAATCGAACAACTCTGAGATTGATTCCTCATGAGTAATGCGCCCAATCGCCTCGGCGAACAAGGGCGCGGTGGTTACGATTTCAATGTTGTCCGGCAGGTCGCGCTGCGACAAATCAATCGTGTCGGCAACGATCAGCCGCTTGATGGGTGAATTGACGATCCGCTCCAACGCCCTCCCGGACAGCACCGGGTGCGTGCAACAGGCGTAAACACAGAGCGACCCGGCATCTTTCACGGCCTGCGCCGCCTGCGTCAGCGTCCCGCCGGTATCGACCATGTCGTCACGGAGGATGACCGTCTTGCCTTCGACACTGCCAATGATGTTGAGGATCTCCGCCCTGTTGGCTTGCGGGCGGCGTTTGTCGATGATGGCCAAACCGCACGAGAGAGCCTTGGCAAACGCGCGCGCCATCTTGATCGATCCAACATCCGGAGAGACCACGACGGGGCTGATGACTCCCAGCTTGAAAAAGTACTCATTGAAAACGATCGACGAGTACAAGTGATCCGAGGGGATGTCAAAGAAGCCCTGAATCTGTGAGGCGTGCAAATCCATGGTCAATACGCGGTCGGCACCGGCGGTGGTGATCAGGTTGGCCATAAGCCGGGCGGTAATCGAAACGCGCGGCTGATCCTTGCGATCAGCCCGCGCATAACCGTAGTAGGGGATGACCGCTGTGATTCGCCGGGCCGACGCGCGGCGCGCCGCCTCGATCAGCATCAGCAGTTCCACGAGATTTTCCGCCGGGGTGTTCGTGGATTGGATGATAAAAAGATCTGAGCCGCGAATGTTCTCGTCGATCTGGACGAAGACCTCCCCGTCGGAGAACCGCGTTACGGTGCACGCGGTCAGAGGCCGTCCAAGGCGCTCGGCGATCTTTGATGCAAGGGGACGGTTGGAGTTCCCTGTTAGGATCTTCAAATGGCTGTCCATGGTCATCTCTTTACTTGATCCCGGCTTCCAAGCGGCTGGCTGGGGCGCCAGGATTCGAACCTGGGAATGCGGGCTCCAAAGGCCCGTGTCTTACCGCTTGACGACGCCCCAGTCGAATGACCCCGCGTCCTCTATTCGCCGCTCCTGATTGGTCCCCGACCTGTTAATAAACTTGGGTTCATGGCACATCCTGACAGCCGCTTTTGGGGCTGCCGTGCACCAGCCCGCTGACTAAACCATGGCCTCTCTTGGTCAACCGGTCGCTTGGGAGGGATAATTGGCCGCCTCGTCGGCATCGGGAGCCCCAAATCCGTCATCCGCCGGGGTCTCCTGGGTCTTTGCCTGGCCACGCGGGCCGTTGCCGCGCCTGGACGCCGCAGATTTCAATTCCGTCTCATATGCGCTTAGCACAGCTTCTTCGATCTTCTGCCGCATGCGATTGTTGATGGGATGTGCGACATCCTGATGCGTGCCATCGCTTCGCTTGCGCGATGGCATCGAGACAAAGTACCCGCTGTTCCCATTGATGATCTTCAGTCCTCTGATCACGAATTCGTCATCGAATGTAACGTTAGCAAATGCCTTCAGTTTGTCCTCGTTCCGAAGCGTGACGCGCACCTCAGTGATCTCCACGGGTCGCTCCTCCCGGACAACGATTGTGTCAAATGCGGGCTGACTGCTGCCTCACGGTAACGACCTATCGAACCACCAGCGCTGTGGGCGTACCCACCGGACGAGCAACGAGAACTCTCGCTCCAGTCCCACTCTCGCGCAAGCATTGAACGGCCTGATCCGGCGGCTGGTCCATGAAGACCCCAAACACCGTTGGGCCGCTGCCCGAAACAAAGACTCCTGCCGCGCCTTGCTCGCGTAACCTCCCTTGCCACAACGAGATTTCCGGCGCCAGACGAATCACAACAGGTTCCAAATCGTTCTGGATTCGCCGGAGGGCCGCAAGGAAGCCCTCCCGGTCGCGGCAATTAGTGAAATTAACCCGCCGTGCCTTGGAAGTCAAGTCCAATCCCCCGTACACCTCCTTGGCCGACAGAAAAACAGGCGGACTCACAAGTACCGCCCACCAATCGGAGAAAAGCCGGGCGGGTCGCAGAGAATCTCCTCTTCCCCACCCCTCGGCGATCGGCGTCCCCAGAAAGAAGGACACATCGGCACCCAATTGCCGCGCCCATGCTGTCAGGTGCTCATGAGGCAAATCCAGACCGTAAAGCCTTGCCATCGCGACCAGCGCCGCGGCAGCGTCCGAGGAGCCTCCCCCCAACCCGGCCGCAATAGGGATGCTTTTTTCTATCGAGATGGAAAGTGACGCGTGGATTCCGCAGTCTTGCTCGATGAGCCTGATCGCCCGCACAATAAGATTCTGCTCGCCGAGGGGAAATCCCGCCGGCGTCCTGCCGTCCCAACTCGATCGTGCTTCGAGACTTACGCCGCCCGCGATGCGTTTGGTAAATGTCAGGTGATCGTACAGGTCGATCGCTACGAACAGTGTCTCAAGGTCATGGTAACCGTCGTTGCGTCGCCCCACCACCCTCAAACCAAGATTGAGCTTGGCCGGAGCCCAAATTTCACAACGAGTCGGCATGGTTTCAGATTGCGTAAGTCTTCCAAATCAGCGCCGCCAGCCTGACTCGAAAATAGGCTCCAGCCTGATCGACCCCTTGCTGGTTGCGAACGTTGGTGACCCGTTGGTACCCGGCCGAAAGATCCAGCACGAGATTCCCCCCTGTCTGCAGATGCGTCCCCAAGCCCGCCGTCAGGCGGGTCTGCACAACGCCGGAGGGGAACTTGATGCCCTTGGGCACCGGCGTATCTTGCAGATGATCGATGCGGCCTTCCCCGTTCCGCGCAATCTCCAGAAGTCCGGTGAAATCAAGAAACGCCGACTGATGCCAGCGTGGCCGGAATGAGATGCGATCGGCATCGGTCCCCAGATCCGATCCGATCCCGATGGCCTCGCCTCGAAGCCAATCGGCGAAGTGCATGTACCTGTTATGAGGGTAATCCTGGCCGTAGACAAACGTGTTGATCCGTTCATATTCCATGTTGATGAACAGCCGATTGAATCCCAACTCCGACCAGGCCAATCCTGCGGAGAAGCCGATTTGCTGCGGCTCACTGTGGAAGTCAATCTGGAAATCATCGATCATCAACTCGCCGTAAAGTTCGAGTCCCCGCCGCGGACGCCACGAGCACTCCAGATTCCAAAGTGGATTGTCGTTGATCCCGTTATTCAATTGCTCCCAGTAGTAGGGAAGAATCGGGTTGAGGTAGTTCCATTCCCAGGGACGGTTCACGCCGCCGTAGACCATCACCTCGGAAAAGGCCAGTTCAAGATTGCGGCGAGGCCGCCAGTCGAGTCGGTGCGCCGCCAAGTACCGGTTGCTGACGCCCTGTGCGGTCGTCATGCGATCAAGGGCCGTTGCATGGAAAGTGTAGGACCACTTGGAGGCCCGAAAGCCCACTCGCAATCCATCAAACGGCGGTGAATGGTCCGACAGAAGGAGGACATCGACCGGTGAACGCCCCCAGCGCCAGTACTCCCGCCCGAAGGCCGCGCGGAAGTGTTTGTAGCGGAAACTCGTGATGGCTTGTTCAACCCAGGCCGTGAATCTCATACCAGCCAAGGAGTCTCTCGGCCAATACACCCCATGGAATTGTGTGTCGTGACGCGCGTCGGTATCGAACCGTACCCTGACGCGCGAGCAAAAGCTCTTGCCGACTCCGAAGGTCCCCACAGCATCGAGACCCGCGCGGTTCCTGGCATACCCCTGTCTGAACTGATCGACCCGCGCCGTTGGACCGGCTCCGAGACGGACATATTCATGATCGCCACCTGAAGTGGTTTCCCCGGCACAGAGCTCTTCCGCAAATTCCCTCTTCAGTCTCTCCACAAGAAATCGTCGGCCACCAGTCAGCTGAGGCTCGTCGGCAAGAATCGAGGACAGACCATCGGCGACTTCACCGCGCGTGTAGGGGCGAGTGTGCAGCAGGAGAGCGGAGAACTCACCCCGGCTCGACAACTCGAAAACTGCATCGTAGACCCATGAGTCCAGCGGGATATCCTCACTCGGACTTCCCGCTGCCAGAACCGGGCTGAAAAGCGACAGCATGATACCGAAGACCAGACTGATCGAAACCCAGTGGCGCATGGTTCTGGACGGTAGCCGGTAAATGGACCGGGCGTCAACGCCAAAGACGGGTCTCCGATCATGCTGGCCACATGTGTGGGATTCTCCCCATCTTGGACGCCGAATCCGGCTTCTATGCTGAAGGTGTGCCCAAGCACTCCCCACAACACGCGGTCACACAAGCGGTTACATAATGAGAGCACACGCCCTGCCCAGTGATATTCGGTATGCTATTTGCTTGTCTCTGGCAAGCCATAGGGGAGCGATGCCGGTGGATCAGTATGCGAGTCTCTGAAGCAGTCTACACTCTGGCAGCCATACAACGAGCGAGCAGTCCGTCGAGGACGCGGACCGCTCGTGAACCGCAGTCAGAAGCCGGGGTTCTGTCACCCTCTGGATCTGGTGGGATCGCGACACATGCCGATCCAGTCCCTCCGAATCCCAGCACCGATGCACGCACCATCGCCGAGATGCTGCATGAGCATTTCGTCGAGGAAGTCCGGCTTCGCGATCGCGACGGCGATGGCCTGCTGAGCCGTTCGGAATACGCGAGTGCTCCGGAGGAATTCGATCTTTTGGACACCGACGCGGATGGTCGAATCGGGGCCTTTGATCTGGTGCGCGCGGCCTTGGGGAAAAACGCCGATTTGTGCGAAATTGTTGCCGGCCCTTGGGCGCCGATTTACAGCGCCATCATGAGTTCCAGATCAGCCGATCCGGAAAGTCTGGAGGCTGCGGCCAGAATCGGCGCGATCGCGGTCCTCAATCAGGAGCAGACTTTCAACCGCCCCGACATGTTCAACTCAGATCCGGTTGACGGGTCGGCGGAGACAACCGTTGACGGATTGATGGACCAGTTCCTCGCACGGCATGACCGACTCGACCTGCTGCGCTCGCGGCTGGATGACCTCGCCAGTCGCCTCGAACAGTCCAGCCGTCAACGCCACATCGATCAAACAGCGTGACGTCTCGCGGCAGTAATCGAACCGGCGCAGACCACCGATAAACCAAGTAACGACATGGGAGAGAGGAACTTCATCGACTTGGACGGGAGTCCTTCGCCGACGCCCCCGAATCCTGGCGACGCCATGACTTTGGGTGTTCGCGACTTCTGTACGATGTTGGAGCGGGCCGTCAGAACCATCTGCCTTTATCCTCCGACCAATCCCCTCCCGGAGGAATTCCGGCGCAAGCTCTTTGACACATTGACCAAACGCATCGACAATGATGGGCGGTTCGTTCTCGTCACCACGGACTCAAGCTTCCTCTACGAAGGCGTGCCCGTCTACGAGCGTTCGGGCAGTGAGGAAAATCTGGCATATCTTCTATTCCGCGATGGGATTCGCGAAATCGCCTTTGAGCCTGGTGTGGAACGCGACGAATGCGATCGTTTCCTCGGCGCCCTGGTTGATGTCTTCTCGACGGCCGGCACGTCATGCGATGTCTCCAGTCACCTCTGGGAGGCAGCCCTCCCCCACATTCGTCATTACACCATCGACCGGGTCGTCAGCGGCACGTACATCGAGATGGCCGACAACGATCAGCTCGCCCTTCGTCATCGGCAGTTCGTGCCTGGCACTGATCCTCATGCTGGCTTCACCGAAGAGACCTCAACTGAACACGGCGAACCGGTCACCCCATACGAGGGTGTCCAGCAGGATCGCTTCCGCTATGTAATGCAGGTTTTCGGTAACATCGGGCAGCTTAGTGATGAGGAGCGGCTGCAAATCAGTGTTCTTACGGATGGCGAATCACCGCAGAGCGCAGAGCGGCTGGGGCTGGACATCCTGTTTGAAATAGTACGCGGCAGCCATAGCCCGATTCTGGCGGAAGAAGCCCTGGCCGTGACGGAGAAACAATACGACCGGTTCATTCAATCCGACGCCTGGACGCTGGCCCGCACAATCCTGGAAGCGTGGCGGGCATCTCCGCTGGATGCGACTGTGAATTCCGCCCAGCGGTTGCAACAGGCCCTGTCGT
>JAGVEK010000366.1 GCA_020058315.1 Candidatus Zixiibacteriota bacterium | reverse complement strand
GCGGCCCCGGTTGGTGAGGTCACCACACCAACGGTCGATGGGAACGCAGGAAGCGGACGTTTCCGAGCCTCGTCAAACAGGCCCTCTTTGTGCAATTTCTCCTTCAGCTTCTGGAACGCGATTTCCAGCGGGCCGATTCCGACTTCAATCAGTTCGGTGGCGATGAGCTGGTAGTCCCCTCGGGGTGCATACAGCGACAGAGAACCAAGGGCGCGGACGCGCATTCCATCTTGGGGCTCAAACCCCACACTGCGGCCCATGCCGCGCCACATCGCGCAACGCAAAGCCGCCGATTCGTCTTTCAGCGTGAAGTAGCGGTGGCCCGATGAGGCCAGCTTGTAGTTGGAAATCTCCCCTTCAACCCAGACACTGCCAAAGGAACTTTCGAGCGTGGCCTTTATCAGGCCGGTGATCTCGGAGATCGAGTAGACCTTCTCGGTATTCGGCAGCGGCAATGGAGATGGTCTCGTCACGTTGTGAATCTACTGCGCGGCCGCTGGGTGATGTCAACAGAATAGCCAATGCTGAAGAGAGGTCTGCCAATCTGTCTTCAGCCGATAAGCCCCTGTCATTGGCAGATGTCAGGAGAATCCCACATCTTGATGGCGGGATGAATCCAGCCTTCTAATCTCAACTGGCTCAAGGACGTAGAGTAGACTTCGCCAACAACCTGTTCCGTCGTCACCGATCAACTCATTCACGACTGATTCTCGCTTTCTCCTTCGTTCGGGAATTGTAGAAATTGCCTCAGCCTGGGAGCATTGTCGGGCGTATACCCCGTAGGGGTGTTGCTCGTTACGCTCGTGCTGGTGATGAAACAACTGTCGAATTCACGAGTCCTTGGCGCGATCTGTGTCTGCCTGTCGTTGGCTTGGAATAGTCAGGCTCGGGCCGAGAATGCCGTTCGCTATTCTGATGCCGCGACAGAGGCCGGCGGCACAGTGACTGTCGATGTGGTTCTGGAGAACGATGTGGCGATCGCTGGTGCTGCCATTCCCTTCCGCTGGAGTTCGGCGGATCTCACACTCGATTCAATCAGCTTTGTCCGGGATCGGTACCAGGGGGATCTGGCAACCAGGGGCAGCCGCACGCCGGACGAGTCTCAGATGGGCGCCATCCTGATAGTCTCCAATTGGCCGCGAATGGGGTGGTTGAATGCGGGCAGCGGCGTTGTGGCCAGGCTCCACTTTCGCGTCGCCGAGAGTGCAGCCAGTCAGTGGGCACTAATCGATTCTGTGTATGAACCGCTCTCAGGGGGCGTGAGGAGGGTCACCGAATTCTCCGACATCAGCGGCACGCGTGTGATCCCGGCGGCCGTGTACAATGGCACAGTCACGATTGGACATCCCGCGGGCCAGGCACTGATATCCACTGTCCCGGAGCGCCTTGAGTTCCACGCCACCCGAAACGGGCCGGCGCCGGTCGCCCAAGCAGTCTCGATCCGCTCGATTGGTGGTCCGCCGCTCACATGGGTAGCCGGCAGCACTGCCGCGTGGATGAGTGTCTCTCCCCTATCCGGGCGTGCTCCCGGAGAACTGCAAGTGTCGGTCGATCCGGCAGGATTGGAACCGGGTGAGTATAGCGATTCGATTACAATCTCCTCGGCGGATGCGATCAACTCACCGGTACGCCTGCCGGTTGCCCTGACTGTGGAGGCCGCCACAGAAATGATCGTCACACCGGGCCGGCTTGAGTTTCGAAATGTGCTGCATGGCCCCCATCCCCCAAACCAAACGCTGCAGTTGCAGTCATCGAATGCCGTGTCGCTGGCATGGTCGTCACACTGGAGCTCGACTTGGCTGGTGATCTACCCCACGTCCGGGGATGAATTCGGACAGGTCAGCACCGGGGTTGATGCATCACTGCTTGATATCGGAGCATACAACGACACAGTCGTTTTCACGGCATCTGGCGCCGCCAATTCTCCTGTGAGAATTCCCGTGACGCTGGTTGTTGACCCCACCGCCTCCGCTCCTTCGTCCCGCGCACTGGGCCAAAACCGCCCCAACCCGTTCTCCACTTATCAGAATCCGCTGACGAGCGTGACCTATACTCTGGAGAAGCCCGATCGAGTGGAAATCACTCTCTATGATGTGCTAGGGCGGCCCGTGCGGCACCTGGTGGCGGGGGAAATCAGCGCCGGCGCGCATGTCGTCACGTGGGATGGGCGCGATGACCATGGCCGGAGCGTTGCATCCGGCCATTACTTCTACCGCATGAAAACATCTGCGGGTTCGGAGACCCGGCAAATGGTGCTGATCAAGTGAAAGGCGAACGTCCCGCTATTCCACATCGGGGAATATTTTCCCCGGATTGAGGATCCCCAGCGGGTCGAATGCGTGTTTCACACGCCGCATGAGCGCCAGCTCGTTTGGTCCCAGCGCGATCGGCATGTAACGCTTCTGGACCCATCCGATGCCATGCTCGCCGGACAGAGCGCCACCCATGGCGACGACTCGTTGGAAAAGCTCGGCGATCGCGCCGGGAAGGCGATCGTTCCATTCGGCGTCGGTCAACTCGCGCTTCAGGATATTGACGTGCAGATTTCCGTCGCCGGCGTGGCCATAGGTGATGGCGTCCAACTTGTGCTTGCGGCACAATTCGCGCACGACACCCACCAACTCCGGGAGACGCGCGCGCGGGACAACGGTGTCTTCTTCTTTATAAACCGAAACTGATTTGACCGCCTCGCCGATTCCACGGCGCATTTCCCAGAGATCCGCCATCTTTGTGCGATCGTCTGCGAGGAGAACATCGCGTGCGCCTTCTGCAAAACAGATTTCCGCAACAGTTTCGGCATCCTTGTCCAGCAACGACCGATCATTCCCGTCGAGCTCAAGAAGAAGATGGGCGTCGGCATCGGATTGCGGAAACGACTTGCCGAATTTCGCTTCGGCACAACGCACCGCCGCTCCCTCCAGATACTCGGCTGCTGAGGGAGTCAGGCGGGCGGTGAAGATTTTCGTGAGCGCACGTGCCGCGGCCTGGCCATCATCGAATGGTGCGACCAGGCAGATTCGCTCTTTCGGCAATGGAATCAACTTGAGTGTGATCTCGGTAATCACCGCGAGCGTGCCTTCGGATCCGACCAGCAATTGCGCCAGATTGTAGCCGGTGACGTTCTTCAGAAGCTTTCCGCCCCAGCGGATCAAATCGCCATTCGAAAGCACCGCTTCGACGCCGAGAACATAATCCTTGGTGACGCCGTACTTCAGCGCGCGCGGACCACCGGCGCACTCGGCGAGATTCCCACCGATGAAGCATGATCCCCGGCTGGCGGGGTCGGGAGGATAATACAGACCCTCCGCTTCGACAGTTTCCTGCAGCACTTGGGTGATGACGCCCGGCTGGGTCACGACCACGAGATTGTCGGTGTCAACTTCGAGAATTCGATTCAACCTCGCCAGTGAGAGCGAGACTCCCCCACTGACAGGGAGTGCGCCGCCGGACAATCCAGTCCCGGCACCCCGCGGTGTAACCGGGATTCGGTGCTCGCCGCAGTAACGCAAGATGGTCTGCACTTCTCCTGCATTGGCGGGTCGCAGTGCAACCTCGGGAGGGAAGCAAAGATCCTCGGTCTCGTCCGCACCGTAGATCTCAAGGTCCGATTGATCAGTGAGGACGTTTGCATCGCCGCAGATTGCGCGGAAGGCGGCGACGTCGGCGGGGGTGACACGGCGGAATCCTGTCGGTATCATCTGACTGGCCGCGAAAAACAGGCGTGGCCTTCAACAACGCCGGACGCACAACCGTGCGCCACTACGCATGACCGGTATACTTGTCGCATGGGTGTCCTGGCTTGCATCTGGTGCCACGGCTCTTCAGAGCCGTGCTGTCTGCGGGCAACACGGGTCTGAAGACCCGTGGCACCAACATCTTCTCGATCTGTCAAGTATCGAGCTCATGCCGGAACTCACACCGTGCGCTTCAACATAGAGCGCCATCTACTCAATGACCACCAGCTCTTTCCCCATTGTCACCGCATCGCCTTTGGACGCTTGTATCTGCGTGATTCGTCCAGCGCAGGGGGACTTAACCTCGTTCTCCATTTTCATTGCCTCGACGACCAGCAGCCGGTCGCCCTTGCTCACGATGTCTCCGATGGAAACCAGCACTTTGACGATCAGTCCCGGCATCGGGGACTTCACGACAGTCTTCCCTTTTGGTTTCTCCTGCGAGCCGGCGAGTTTCTGCAAGTCGGCAAGATGCTCATCGACGACCGTACAGATCACACGCCGGCCAGCATGAATCACCACGAGCTGATCATCGCGCTCTTCTATCCGGAGATCGAAGCTCCGGTCATCGAGAATGAGGCTGAGGTTATTTTGGGAACCAGCGACCCACGAGGAATCGACCTTTGCCGGCTTGCCGTCGATGCTCGCGAGGCCATTCTTGCCATTGACCTCGATCTTGAACTGTCTGTCGCCGATCTGGGCGCGATACTTTGCCACGTTGATTCACCTCACATGAATGACGATTCAGGCGCGCACTGGCCAGCGCTCGACACCGCGGCGGCGCCCGTCCATCAGCCAGCCTGAATAGCCAACGGTCCGGCCGTCGCCACTGGACCCTGTCCCGGCGATGCGTCCTGCCCGGCGCCGTGTGTACAACGCGGCCGCCACCGCCACGGCCTGCTGCAGGGAGTCGTCTATCTCAACGGCTCCGCCCTTGAAGTGACG
>JAGVEK010000245.1 GCA_020058315.1 Candidatus Zixiibacteriota bacterium | reverse complement strand
CAGAAAGATCAGCAGGATGGTCGCTGCCAGCCCCATTCCGGGAATCGCTTTCCCCAGGAAACGCTTCAGAATGGGCGAGAGAATCCCATCGACCTGCAAGAACAGGAAGTTGAGGACGATCACGGTGATGATCACCGGCACCGTGATCACAATTCCGGAGATGGATGTCCGCCGGAGAGTGTTGTAAATCCGTCGTCCCAGTGAGGGACTTGATGTGGGAATGTGGTCCATGGGTGTTTCCCGTGCCACGCACGGGCCTCAGCGGAACGCTAACCGACTTGGGGAGAACTGTCAAGGAGCATCGGGCAAACGTTGACGCCCCTCACCCCGGCCCTTGAAAAGGGAGAGGGAGTTTGGCTGCCGCGAATTCCATCCTTGTTGCCCGATCTGCTTTTCTCCCCTCTCCCGCTTTTGGGAGAGGGGCCGGGGGTGAGGGGCGGGAGTGAAACCTACTCAAACACCGGCGGCGACGCGCTCGGCGGCTCCTGGCTCGGAGGTGTCTGAGGCACAGCCGAATCGGTCTGCGCCGCGGCGTATTCGGGCGCCCGCAATTGGAGAAAGACCTTGGTCCAAACCGCGTAGTCGAATGTCCCGAAATACGAACTCACGAGAACCAAGTAGGGAATTCCGATGGCGACAGCATACAGAACGGCCAGAGCTTTGCTGGCGAACCAGAGCGCGATCGCGGGGGCCAGAAGAAGCGCGCCGATCCCCATCATCGCCACCGCCAATCCAATGCCGATTCCGAATTTCACCAAACCCATCATGAGAGTCGGCTGCCACTGCTGACGGATCAACGCCCACGCTTCGCCGATCGAGTCAATCACGCCCCGTAACTCGAGCGTGACAAACCGCTCGGCATACCCCCAGGTCAGGATGATCGCGACCAATCCCATAATACCGCCCGGGATTGCCAGCAAGAGCGACAGGAAACCCAGCGGCAGCGCGACGGCGAAGAGGACGACCTCGATCCCGACCAGGACAATTACAAATGCCATGATGAGAATGACTTCCAAGAGCACCAATCCCAGCATCGGCCAGAACCGTTTCAGTCCGAAATCCCACCCGGCCGAAAGACTGTGTGCGCCGCCGGTGTGGATCTGGTAAACGTTGTAAATCAACGCCGATTTGCAGATGACGTGCAGGACAAACATGACCAGCATGATCAGCCCGCCAACAAGAATTAGCATCGCCATCGCCGCGAGGAACCACTCCTTCGCCGCTTCGATTCGTTCCGGTGTCCATTGCCCGGTCGGGACATTGAACCCTCCGCCTGCCCCCGCGAACAACCCGAAAATCCAAAGGTACTTGTGCTTCCACGCGAGTTGGAAGGAATCGCGGATGATGTCACCGATCGGGAGTCGAATCATCGGATATCCCCAGTCTTAACTCCGTTTGCCCTGACCCACACGCCCCCTGTCACTCCGAGTCCGCCGTGGCGGAAGGAGCCTGCTTTCTCTCCCCCGCCAACTTGAATCCTGGTGCGCCCACAAGGACTCGAACCTTGGACCCGCTGATTAAGAGTCAGCTGCTCTACCAACTGAGCTATGGGCGCATTGTGACTTTATCGACGCGAAACTCCGCTCGGGAGTCTGATTCTCCGGTCTGTGCATCCTCCCGGCAGGGGCCCAAAACCACCTCTCTGCCAGCCATGCCGGACAGAACAAATCACTCATCGTGAACACAGTCAAACGATTTCTGTATCTGCACGGGCGGGCAGTCTGGGGTGATGGGAATCACTTGCTTTGTGGATGCCATCTTGCCATAGAAGGGCATGCCGATGCCACTTCACAAACGCATGGCCATAGGCCTCCTGACCGGTGCCATCTTGGGTCTTCTCTCGTTTCTGCTCTTCGGCGATGCCGAATGGCTTGCCTCTTTCATCCGGTATGGCACTCAGCCGGTCGGCCAGATCTTCCTGCGTCTGCTCTTCATGCTCGTATTGCCCCTGATCTTCTCGGCGCTGGCGCTGGGCGTGGCAGGAATCGGTGACCCGCGCCGGCTGGGACGGGTGGGACTCAAGACACTCGCCTACACGGTCGCGGTCTCGTCCATCGCCGTTCTGATCGGGGTCTTTCTGGTGAATGTCCTGAAACCCGGCGAGGGAATGTCCCCCGAGATTCGTGCCCGCCTTTTGGAGGGTGCGTCAGAAAGAGCATCCGCCGTCACCGCACGCGCGGTGTCCCAAAAATCGGGTATGAACCTGCTCCTTTCGGTGATTCCGGACAATCCGGTCAAGGCCGCTACTGATATGGACATGCTGGCGGTGATGTTCTTTGCGCTGATGATCGGGATCGGTCTGACGCTGTCGCGGACCGACGCAAGCCGGAGGTTCGAGGAAACGCTCCAGGGACTTTACGATGTCACCATGCGCCTGATCGGTCTCGTGATTTCGTTCGCACCGATTGGCGTGGCGGCGCTCATGTTCACGATCACCGCCCAGCTCGGTTACGAGGTACTGTTGCAACTGGCGCGGTACGTCGGCGTGGTTGTTCTGGCGATGGTCATCCACCAGTTTGGCGTCTATTCGCTCTCGGTGCGCTTCCTCGGGAAGATGAGTCCGCGCAAATTCTTCAAGGAGATTGAGGAAGCGATGCTGACTGCATTCTCGACCGCCTCCAGCAACGCCACCCTGCCGACCGCGCTTCGTGTCGCCCAGGAAAACCTCAAACTCCCGTCCAGTGTCAGCCGGTTTGTGCTCACGATCGGATCAACCGCGAATCAAAACGGGACCGCGCTTTTCGAGGGCATGACTGTCCTGTTCCTCGCCCAGTTCTACGGCATTCCGCTTTCGGTGCCACAGCAAATCCTGGTCGTGCTGATCTGCATTCTCGGCGGGATCGGCACGGCTGGTATCCCGGCGGCATCACTGCCGGTGATCGCGATGATCCTCGGCATGGTTCATGTGCCGGTCGAGGGATTGGGGCTGATCCTTGGGGTCGACCGTTTCCTCGACATGTGCCGCACCACACTCAACGTGACCGGCGATCTCGCCGCCGCCGTCGCGGTCTCCCAGGGCGAATACGACACCGCCTGACGAGCGGGACCCGAAGACGATTTTGTGTGTTTGACTTGCCGTTTCGCGGTGTCTTTGTAGCATAGGGCCTTGTGCCCGTCCTCCGTGGTCACCGGGCCTCCTCAGTGGCAACGCGAATGGTGCGGGGGGAGCGAAATCCAGTGACGCCCACAAGGGGCTATGCTACAAAGACGCCGTGCGCTGGGCTCGCCCGTTCCGGCGACGACATTCCT
>JAGVEK010000011.1 GCA_020058315.1 Candidatus Zixiibacteriota bacterium | reverse complement strand
GATGTGGAGGAGACCCCTGGATTCGTCGGTTCGTTGATCGCGTGTCGATCGGGCGCCGATCCATCGTGGAGCGGGCGCCGGCCGGACACCGGGCCGGCACCGGGCCGGCACCGGGGGACCGGGTCTCCTCAAGCCCGAACCCGCCATCCTCCGATTCCTCAGGCTCGGACCTGGCACCACCGGTACAGGGGGCAGGCGTCGCACTGCGGGGTGCGGGCCTTGCAGGTCTTGCGGCCGTGGTCGATCAAAAGGTGCCCGAAGTCGCGCCAATCCTCACCCGGCACGCACGCGTTCAATTGCTGCTCCACTTTCACCGGGTCGGTCTGGTCGGTCAGCCCGAGCTTCAGCGCGATCCTGCCCACGTGCGTGTCCACCACCACCCCGCCGGGTTTGCCGTACACCTCGCCCAGCACGACGTTCGCGGTCTTGCGGCCGCAGCCGGGGACCTTCACCAGCGCCGCCATGTCGTTCGGAAGGACGCCCCCGTGGTCCCTGAGCAGCGCGCGGGCAGCGCCCTGGATGGACTTGGCCTTGTTGCGGTAGAAGCCGGTGGAGCGGACGGCCTCCTCGATCTCCTCTACGGGCGCCTCGGCGAAATCCTGGATGGTGGGGAACTGCCGGAACAGCCCGGGGGTGACCAGGTTGACCCGCGCGTCGGTGCACTGGGCCGACAGGATGGTCGCCACCAGGAGCTGCCAGGCCCCGTCGGGGCCGAGGCCGTGGTCGAGGCTGCAGCGGGTGTCGGGGAACTCGGTGCGCAGCGCGACAAGGACGTCCCGGGCGCGCTTCTTCCGGACGGCGAGGGAGGCCAGGGTGGGAGTATCGGACATGGCGTGGGCTTTCCTTGGTGTCAATGGGGACGGTGCCGTGAGGTGCGCCCTGATTTGCGCCCCGATGTGCGACCCGATGTGCGACCCCGCCGCCTTGACATCGCTCTGCGGGGGTGCTAGGTTTTTGCCCCTATCGGAGTTCAAACCGTGCGGCAACTTGGTCTTGCAAACCATGTCTTGCAATCCATGCTTTGCAATCTACCAGCGCCCGGTTCCGATGGCCACACGCGATCATGGTGCGCCGCTAGCTCAATCGGTAGAGCAACTGACTCTTAATCAGTAGGTTCGGGGTTCGATTCCCTGGCGGCGTACCAGAATATTTCATTGTCCAACCGTCATTGTCGCTAGGAAGCGCGCAAAGGGAACAACGTCCCCTTCCACACTGGCTTTCTCCAGGGCAGCCATGTAGGGATACCGTTCCTCGACGGGGATTACCACCCACGGGAAGCCTCCAGCGGCCATCATCAGATTCATGAGAAAACGCCCGATCCGGCCATTGCCGTCCGTATAGGGGTGGATATAGACAAGAAAAAAGTGTCCCAGCACAATACGCGCTGCGGGATTGTCTTCCGCTGCAAGCAGTTCGAAGAACGCCGGCATCAATTCCCAGACAGCTTCCCTTCTTGGCGGGACATGTCTTGAATTCCTGATGTAAACGGGGCCGTTCCGATATCCGGCGAGATCCGCGGGGCGCATCAGCCCGGCCGTGACTGCGGGTGCAAACAGCTCCCTGTACCAATCTCCATGATCCTCGTCTGCGACCGTGCCGGGGTTTTCGCCGGCAAGAACACGCTCAAGGCTCCTTTTAACTCTCTGAAAGGCGCCCCAATAGCCCTTCGCCGCCATCGCGTTCATCTGGTCGCGGTCATTTTCGTTGTCAGTGGGCTCCCACTTGCCGCTCTTGACCCGTTCGATGAGTTCCCTGCTGACCCGGTAGCCTTCAATCGAAAGTGAGTGATAGGCGTCCGTGACAAATTTCTCCTCTACCGACCGCAGATATGCCACAGGGTCGGCGGTCGAGGCAGGAGACGACGGGAAACTGGAAATCGCCGCACTCCTCATTTCTGCCCACATGATCCGCAAACGGTGGACGCAGGTTGGGGCAGGCGCAGTGAGTGGAGCTGTCGGGAGTTTGTCGGTGAAAGGGTCGTGCTTGCGGACTTGATGCCCCGCCGCACGCATGGTCTTCATGATGTCGTCCGCAACTCGGGGGTGGTCGATGTTCTCGAATGCGCCGGCAAGACGGCCGGCGATCGTCGTGTGTCCCCGTTCCAATAAGAGGGGCAGCACTTCCGACGCGCTGGAGATTTGGGCAAGGGCCGCACGTGCATCGGTCTCGTGTCTATTGAAGAAGTCCGCAGAAGCGCTGATCAGGGCGACGGGCAGCGAGTAAATATGCAACCCGTCGACTTCTTCCAGATCGGTTCTCTTCGGTATCGAAGTTCGGACAGGAAGCAGTGAGGTGTCGTAAGGCAACGGGACAGGGCTGTTGCTGCCTTTCCTGCTCCGAACGATGAGTTGCCGAGGGACAGTGCGATTACCCGCATGCAAAAGGAGGGACTGTTCGGGTGACAAACACCAGTCGTCCCCGAGTCGTGAATTCAAATAGTCGGCGCAAAAACCCCAGTAGGAGACATACCACGATGTGCTTTCACCCCAGCCCTGATCAGGCCGAGAGGCGATGTACCAGCCTTTCATGACCTCCTGGAGGTAGCCGGCGGCGAGCAAGCGTTCCCGGTGGGTTCGCGTGAGGTCCCTGGACCGGATTGCTGTCGTGCCCTCCTTGCAGAGCTCGGCCAGGACTTCCAGCGACTTTGCAACTTTTTCGAATTGGGTCGCCATGGGGCGCCCTCCTTTTCGGCTCAATTGGGTATTGTCGTTCGCTGGCGTTTGAGGTGCTCAAATTAGGATTTACGGCTGAATGTATACTATTGTGTCATGACGTGCGGAGTCAATGGTTATCGGTTGTAGCTATGCTAGGAAAAGCTGTCAAAGAATGGCATAGATTCTAATAATATGCATATAATAATTAAGTTAGATTCTAAGTGGTTACTCGTATATTCGGTTTTATCATCGATTAAATTCAGCGCATTTGTGGCGTGTTGAAATACTCAGGAGCGGCAGCTGGAGGGTTTGGGACCGATGCTGTTATGGTCCCTCCTCGTCCAACGAGGGTTGGGCGAGTGCTTGTAGCCGTTAGGGCCATCACTCTATGCCAAAAGATGTAGGGCCCGTATCATCAGGGAACCATTTCCATCAGATCCCTTCATCCTATTGGGGTCCGACATGTCCCTGCCAACCCCAGGATTGGGTTTCCGCGCCAAGATCCTCGCCCTTTCCTTGAACTTGCTCTTGTTGAACTTGCTCTCGTTGAACTTGCTCTTGCCCGCCGTTTGCGGGTCCGCGGCCCCGGCCGCCGCGGTGGGCGGGTGGTCCGCCGAATTCGGACCCACAGGTCTTGCCCCTGATGGCCATGTCGCCGCCGCCGTCGAATATCGAGGACATCTCGTCGTCGCCGGAGAATTCCGCCAGGCGGGTCGGGATTCGGTCCAGCACATCGCCCTCTGGGACGGGGAGCATTGGCGCCCCCTCGGCACGGGGATCAGGGGCATCCAGTGCCTTGCCGTCCATCAGGGCATGCTGGTGGCCGGCGGCAAATTCAAAGCCGAAGGCGATGTTCCCGCCGCCAACCTCGCCTTCTGGGACGGCATTGCCTGGCGGGCTTTTCCCGGGGTATTGCAGGGCGAGGTCCATTCCCTGGCCACCTATCGGAACGACCTCATCATCGGCGGCCGCTTCGCCATCGCAGGCCAGGAGACGATTCGCCACCTCGCGCGCTGGGACGGCGGCGCATGGCATCCCCTTGGTAAGGGGATCGCCAAGGGCGGACGGACCCGCATCCAAGCCCTCGCGGTCCACGGCGACTGCCTGATCGCCGGTGGAGTCTTCGGCCGTGCCGGTGAAGTGGAGACCTTCAACGTCGCCAGTTGGGACGGCAGGGAATGGACCGGGTTCGGTTCGGGCGCCGACGATGTCGTCATGGCCTTGGCATCGGCCGGCGATCTCCTGTACGTCGGCGGCCGTTTCGCGATGGTCG
>JAGVEK010000476.1 GCA_020058315.1 Candidatus Zixiibacteriota bacterium | reverse complement strand
CTGAACACGCGGTTCGAGCGCCTTCTGATTCGACGCATTGGAGATCACGAAGGTGCGCACATTGTCTGAATGCCTGAGGCTTTGCGTCACGCTACGAAGCTCCGCCAGAGCGGTCTCGGGAGGCACCGCCAGATCCGTGCTCATTTGATGGCAAAGATATGCCCAGTCTGTCCCCAGACTCCCGTCCGGGAGGTCGGCGAGAGTCTGTTCGAGGTCCTTTGCGCCGTCACGGACGAACTCCTTCGTTGCTTGTCCGAGGGCGTCGAAATCACTCTTCAATCTCAAGACTGTCTCTGTGAGATTCTCTGCATGCGGCTGCTTGTCCCGGATCAGGGCCAGGGCTGCAGATACGTGATCGCGGTCGGATCGCGCGGGCAGGGCCGACAGCTTTTCCATGAACATTGTGAATTCGGCAAGGGTGTTGGCGGAGCCGGGGTCCTTCAGCCTCCACCGGAGACGATGAAGCGCGTGCGTCTGGGTGAGAAAACAATCCGTACTGAGAATCAGCGGGCTGGCTTGTCTCCAGTAGGCATTGGCCGGATCCATGACCCACGACTCTTCGGATTGCTTCATCGTGTTCCGCAAGTAACCCAGCGTGAGATCCACCGCGTCGCGAAGACGCGGCAGGTTCTCGGCCCGCCAGTCAGGTTCGAATAGAATCGAGCCCAGCCAGTCCATCGCCACCTGCGATTCTGCCGCATCGTTTCCCGCCGCTCTCACCACGAGCTCCACTCGCCCGGTGCGACCATTGACACTGTAGTACGCTCTCAGATCATAGATCTCCCGCCGAATCCGCTCTTTCATTTCATCATAGGGGACAGGCCTGCCGTCTTTGATGACGCCGACTTCGGTCAGCAGTGTCGGCAGAGCGGCGGCGTACAGCAGGAGAGACTCGGGCACAACATCCATGCGAAATGCCAACCCGACCGTGGCGCCGCTCATGGTCTCGAATGTTGACGCGACCTCTCTGCCGCCTCCGGGCAGCTTGCGGTCTTTCCACCGCAACTGGTCATCCAGCGTCAGGGGAGGATTGCTGATGAACTTCGGCATGGGGATCTTGCGCGCCTCATCATCAATGACCGCTGTCTTGGAATCATAGTCGGCCTTGAATCGGCGAATGGCCTGTTCCTGTGATGACACCCCGTACTGTTGCTCCAGCCCCGCGATGTACTGATCGATCCGTGCCGCGCGGGCCGTTTCGGTCTGTTTGATCAACTCGGAATTCGGACGGGAGGCAACACCGTAGGGCATGCGATCGAGCAAACCCCACTTCTGAATGTAATCGCGCCAGAAATTCTTCGGCGCAGCCAACTGCTGCTCGACGAACTGAAGCTCGGAGTCGAGGGTCAGCCGTTTGCGGAATCCTGGAGCTTTCTGGAGGTGCCGCAGATGGTTCATCCACTCAGAGCCGCTTCCGCGAAACCCGAATCCGGGCGGTGAATTGAGGAATTTCTTCAGGCCGCGACGGCGTTCCATCACGCGGCTGCTGGTGCGTTCGTTGAACTCCTTGAGCGCATCGGACCCGTCGGCCATACCGGCCACCGCTCGGATTTCGCCCATGATTATCGATCGGACCGAATCAATCATCCGCTCGTTCATGACTTCGCGCTTCACATTGTTGAGACCAATCGAGATCGGGTGTCCCTCATCGGAGCTGACCCACCCGAAGACCGCGTTGGCCCCGAGGTCGATGACTTTGGTCTGCGAGTCGATGAATTTGCGGTAGAGATTTGACGTTTCTCCCCCGGAGAGGTTCGCGATCAGAAGGTCGAGAAGATATCCTTCGTGGTTGTCATACGACAGTGCCGGCCCCCAGCCGTAGACAAGCAGGCCAGGTTCGTTATCATCCTGGTCGGGGAACTCCACAATGCGGATTGCTCCTGCCGGTGTGCTCTTGGGAGCCGGGAGACGGTCATCCAAAGTCGCCGGATCAAGACCGGCCTGGGCATCAGGCTCGACTTTCGCCAGCACCTCCGATGTCCTTTCAAGGCAATGCCGGAGTGTGATGTCATCGGCGATCGAGACGATCATGCCCATGTTGTTGAGATGGTACGCCCCCCCATGGAAACTACGCATGTCCGCGGGCACCATGGCGCGAATCGCATCCGGAAAGCCGCCGGCGTCGTTCGACAATGGATGGCCCGGCCCATACATCATCAGACCTATTGTGCGTCCCAGCGTTGACCACGGACGCTCATACGAGCTGACCATCTCGTTGTAGACGGTTCCCTTTTCCTCGATGCGGAGACTGCTGTCGGCGGGGTTGATCGCGTACCCGATGTTGCAGACCTCCCGGCGGATTTCCTCGTCGGAGAAGTTCGGATGGAGCAGGGCATCGAGTTGAGCCTGCATCAGATTGAAGAAAACATCGGTGCCCGCCGGCGTGTGGAAATGGTAGCAGGTCTGAAGCTGGTCGGTGAATGCCGAGCTGTTCCCCAGCGACATGTCCTCCAGCGAGGCGACATACCGCCCCTTGGTCCCTTTCCCGAGAAGCAGATGCTCGCAGGTGTGAGGCTCGCCTTTGTCCGAGGGCGGGATCGAATTCACCCACATGAATGCCTGCGGCACCGACTGAATGCGCAACAGATCGAGAATGAACCCGCTGGGAGCATGACGGAACCGCGCTCCCATCGCCTTCCCGGCGTCATCCTCGTAGACCGTCTCAACACGAAAGGCCGCAATGGACTGGTTGGGTTTGAGTGACTCGAAGGAGTCGTCAGCGATGGCGGATGATCCGAACATGCCAGGGGCGCACAGCAGCACGGCGACGAACAGCAGACGCTTACACATTTCTGGACCTCAGGGATGATGGAATAGGAGAGTCGTTTGAATCGATCACATTGAACCGCATTGCCATATATAGGCGACGCGGGCCATCTTCGGCAAGTGGTTGCGGGGCAGAGGTTGTGACTCCGACTGACCGCTTCGCGGTG
>JAGVEK010000368.1 GCA_020058315.1 Candidatus Zixiibacteriota bacterium | reverse complement strand
GTCGTTCAGGAGCGGAATGGTCCGGCCCTCGGGGTAGATGACCACCCCGGCTTTCAGCGCAGTGGGCAGATGAAGTTCAAGACTCGTCGGGATCAGGAAGTCCTGGAGAGGGCGGGCGGAGTTGATGTGCCAGCCGGGCACCAGATCGATCTGTACGGCCAGCCAAACCGTGTCACCTGGCCGCGCCTGCTCCAAGGACGAGTACACCAGCGCTGTGAGAATCTCCTGCGGTTCCCCGCCGGTCTGGTCGAACTGGGCCTGCACGAGACTGGCCGCGTGCGCCACGAAGACGATAGCGGCAATCAGCGGGAAAAGCAGAAACCTCTTCCCCAAAGGGAGCTCAGGTATCGGATGCGTCGTCGTCATCATCGTTTCGATATACACCTCAAACCAACAACTGGGTCAAGCAAAGATCGGCACAATGGCGGAAACGCGCAATTGGGATCGTGCGAGGGATTGAGAGTCTGCGGAAGGATCGAAGCCCTACCGCCGCCGGGCAAGGGCGTCTTCGACCGCGTGCCGGATGACGGTCGCATCAAGGTTTTTGAGGAGTTCACCGGCCAGCCTCGCGGTGACTTCCTCTGCGATTCGGTTGATAAGAGTATCATCATCGTGGGCGGTCCGGCCAGGGATCTCGATGTGGGGCTTTGACAGAACGACTCCCTTCTCAACGTTCCTCTGGGCAGCCACCTCGATAAACCCGGAGTCAGAGCGCGCTTCACGCGTGGGAGTCTCAGACTTCGTCATTTCTGCAACAATAACACCGTAGTCTCCATCGGGATTCGCCGCGACTTCGCGTTTGGCATCGCTGACGGCGGCTGCGCTGGCAGAATCGTGGACCGGCGGTCCAAGTTCACTACCGGCTTGCCCGCTGGCGGGATCGGCGAAAATGCTCAGCGCGTCGTCGATCGTATCCACTTCAGGTTTCCAGGCAGGTGTGGCCAGAGCCTGTGCTGCCGAAAGGCCCCTTTCCCCGGTCTGGCGGATGTCTCCTGAGAGAGTCTCGATGGCGCGCAAGAGCGTATTAGCATCCGGGAACTTTGGCAGGTGGAAACCCGGCTGGTAATTCTCAATGGTTTGCAGATCAGACCCCGAAACCTCTGTTCCGATCCACAGGATCGGTATCACGCCGAGATCGACGTCCAACGCTGCAACCTCCAGCCATTTCCGTGCTGGCCAGTGCGGGTCATCAAGATCAAAGATGACGACACTGACAGGGCGCGATCTAACGCACTTGATCAGCAGGTCGCTATCGGTCACAAAGTGTGAATCGACTCCGAGCTGCCCCAGCACGGCGCGGTAGCGTCTTTGCGTCTTGGGCTGGCGGGCAGCCACAGCAACAGTCAGCATAGTCGTCCTCCTGGCAAGACAGGAAAGGCGCGATCCCTATCTCTTGCTCTTTTCGGTCGACAATTTCTCCGACCCTCGTTCCAGAATCGCCTTCTCTTCGCCGGTCAATTGGTCATAGCCAACTTCGTTGATCCGGTCGAGAACGCGATCCACGGCTTCCATGAGAGCCCGCTGGTCCTCCCATTGCCGCTTGAGGCGCCGAGCCTTGCGCCTGCCGCGCCAGGCACCGACAAAGGCGAGCGGACGCGGAAAGCGCAGCGGCCGGTCTCCCATCTTCAAATACAGGAATCCGACGGCGAGTCCGCCCAAATGGGTGAAATGCCCGACGCCATCGGCCGTGAAACGGAAGGATGCAAACAGTTCCAGCAGGCCAAAGAGAATCACCATGTACTTGGCCTTGATCGGAACAAAAAACCACAGGTAGATGGTGCGGTTGGGCCAGAGCATGCCAAAGGCCAAGAGGACGCCGAAGATCGCCCCTGAGGCACCAATAGTCGGAACCGCGCTGCCCCAGAGCACGATGGTCGTAACGAGACCGGCGCCAACTCCGCAGATAAGGTAGTACTTGAGGAAAGCCCGTGTCCCCCACACATCCTCGATGTCGCGGCCAAACATCCAGAGTGCCAGCATGTTAAAGAGGATGTGAAAGAAATCCCCGTGCAAAAACATGTAGGTGAACAACTGCCAGACCGCGCCACCTTTGACCATCCCGGGCGTGAGTCCGAAGTAATGAACCAAGGGCGCCCTCAAGAACATCTGAAGCAGGAACACGCCGCCGTTAGCCCAGAGCAGAGCTTTGATCGCAGGCGGAAACGCGCCCGGATTCCACGAGCCAAAGCCGTCGCCGCGATTTACTGTCGTGTACCTCATACCGGAACCCAACTCGGACCCCTATAAGCGATTATCGACGCAGTCGCGGCGGAAATCCATGAAAACGTGCCCCTCAAATTCGCTGCACCCAACTCGGCAAACAGCGGTTGCAGACCGGCTTCCAGTGATGTGTATGTTACGAAGAGGCTGAAGGTTCCAATGTCCACCGTGGAATCACGCGGGCGGACTGGCTCAGCATGGCCAGAACCGAGCAGTACTTGTTGATCGATAATTCAACTGCCCAGCGGATGTCCGCTTCGGTGAGATCGGGTCCGCGCACGCGATAATCGAGTGTCAGTTCCTCGAATGTGCGCGGGGGTTGTTCTCGCCTCTTGCCGGTCACACGCACTGTCAGGGCCTCAACGGTTCGCCGCTTCTTCTGCAGGAACACGACGACATCCATGGCGGTGCATCCCCCCAATGCGCACAGCACCGCTTCCATGGGACGGGGCCCGGAATTCTGGCCGCCGTCCTCCGCGGCTGTGTCCAATGTTACGAAATGGTGGGAGTCGGTCCGGGCCACGAATGACATCCCGCCTTCCCATACAACATCAGCGGAAATCGAAGGCGTGTTGCTCATATGCTCTCACCTGGCTTTGTCGTCACATCCGGGACCAGAGAACTAAGCGAGAATCTTCGTGATCTTGTCCACGAAGTGCTGTTTGGGCACCGCGCCGATGATTTGATCAATCTTCTCGCCATCCTTGAAGAAAAGCAGGCTGGGGATGCTCATGATCCTGAACTGGCTTGCGACCGAGTTGTTCTTATCCACGTCGATCTTGGCCACTTTCAGCCGTCCGTCATATTCTTCCGCCAGCTCAGCCACGAGCGGGGCGATCATTTTGCACGGACCGCACCATGTGGCCCAAAAGTCCACGAGCACCGGGACATCGGATTTCAAAACCTCAGTTTCGAAGCTCGCATCTGTGACTTCAATTGGTTTCGACATTTCTCCTCCTCATTGAGGTTGCACACTACAATGCGTCTGACACGAAGTCAACGCCGCAGTCCCGTAACACGAAAGATGCGGGCCTGTTCCCGTCAGCGACGATGCGGCCCTCGTTCTTTGACAAATCACCCCGGGATTTGTGACATTCTGCGAATCTCTGTCCAAGACAGATTCTGCACCCACTTCTTCCAACCCATCCCCGTGTCAAAATGCGCCGCTGGCATCAATTCGCCAACCAGATAATGGGACCCAGCGACCAGCACCAACCCATCCGGGCCCGCCATCTCGCTGGCCCGCCGAAAGGCCGTTGTGGCATTGGCAGACCACTCGAACGGCACGGCCCCGGCCATCCGGCGCATCTCCTGCTCGGCAATCCCGGTGGAATGCGGCAAGGGACATCCGATCCACCGCAAGGCACACGGTGCCAGCATCCGCCAAATTGAGCGATAATCCTTGTCATCACGCGTGGTGAACAAGACCACCGCGCGACGCTGCGCGAAAATCTTCCTCCATGTGTCCACAACCCGGCGCATTCCCGGCGGATTGTGAGCGACATCGCAGACGACGGTGGGGTGTCCGGGAATGATCTGGAATCGGCCCGGCCAATGGACATCCCGGACACCTCGGCGCAGAACGGACGGCACCAGAGGGGTTTCACAATCCAGCAACAGGGCAGCAGAAAGCGCCACACTCAGATTGGCGACCTGATGATCACCCGGAAGCGGGAGTTTCCATCGAGACGCGTGCAACTCATTCTTCGCAGGGAGCGCGCTGGAACTGAGGATCTCGTGGCTGCTCCAGACCGGCGCGTTGCGATCCTTGGCGACCTCTTCGATCGCCCGCCGAACCGCCCCAGTCATCGGGCCAATGAGAACGGGGGTACCCTCCTTGATGATCCCGGCCTTTTCTAGGGCAATCTGCTTCCGGGTGCGCCCGAGCACATCGGTGTGGTCCAAGTCAATGTTCGTTATGACGGCGAGCACCGGACGGACGATGTTCGTTGCATCAAACCGCCCTCCGAGACCCACCTCCACCACCGCGATGTCTATCGCATGCCGGGCGAAGGAATCGAATGCCATCGCGGTCACTGTCTCAAAGAATGTGTAGCGCTCTTTGCGGATTAAGGGCCAAAATCGTGTGACGAAACGCGCGACTTCTTGCAGACCAATCGGACGCCCGCTGATGTGGATGCGTTCCCGAAAGTCGCGCAGGTGCGGGGAGGTGTAACGTCCCACGCGGTAGCCAGCGGCGCGCAGAATCGAGTCTAGGAGCGCGGTGACCGATCCCTTCCCGTTGGTACCGGCGATGTGGATGGAGAGGAATTCTTCTTGCGGATTTCCCAGCCGTTGGGCGAAGCTCTCGATGTTGTCCAGTCCAAGCTTGATTCCCCACAATTCCAGGGAATACAGACGACTGACTGCGTCACGGAAACTCACAAGAGGCAACGAGTTCAAGCGGGTGAATCCGGCGGCCCGCCGGGGTTGGGCAGGGTGGGCCCGGTCTTTTCCGTGACCCCGGAGCCGGGGCCGCAGAGAAATGTCAGAAGCGTGGTGAGAGTCGGCTTCAGTTCAGTGCGTTTGACAATCTTATCGAGAAAACCGTGCTCCTGAAAGAACTCTGAGCTTTGGAATCCGGGTGGCAGCTCCTGGCGTATCGTCTCCTTGATCACGCGCGGACCGGCGAAGCCAAGCTGCGCACCAGGCTCGGCAATAATGATGTCCCCGAGCGACGCAAACGACGCCATGACACCAGCCGTGGTCGGATTGGTCAGAACAGCGATGTAGGGAATCTTGGCCTCCATGAGTTCCGCCAGCAGAAAGCTGGTTTTGGCCATCTGCATCAGTGACAGTATCCCCTCCTGCATCCGGGCTCCGCCCGAACAGGCCACGATCACGAGTGGAACGCGGCGAGTCATTGCCCGCTCGATAGCGCGCGCCACTTTTTCGCCAACGACCGAGCCCATGCTCCCGCCAATGAACGCGAACTCCATCACACTGAAGGAGACCAGCCTCCCGCCGATCCGGCCGACGCCGCAGACGACGGCATCTGCCAGTCCCGTCTTTTCCTGCGCGTCCGCGATTCGCTCCGTGTATTTCTTCTTGTCCTTGAACTTGAGCGGATCCCCAGAGATCAGTCCACGATCGTATTCTTCGAGCACCCCGTCGTCCAGGAGAAGACGAATGTATTCGGCGTGCCCGATGCGAAAGTGATACTCACACGAGGGGCACACCCAGAACCGGCGTTCCAGTTCACGGGCATAGATGATCTCACCGCACCCGCCGCACTTGGTCCACAGACCGTCGGGGATGTCCTGCTTGTCCTGCCGAGTGAGGCCTGCCTTGGCTTTACGAAACCACTCCATCAGCGCACATCCTGTCTCACAGACTCTGCGTGGACGCCATCGATCACCTTGAGCAATACCAGGGCATCGCACACTGGTTTGCAGTAGTAGGCACGGCGGCGGCCTATCCGACGATACCCCATGCGGCCGTACATCGCAAGTGCGGCGGTATTCGTGACCCTGACCTCAAGGATGGCACAAACTGCCCCACGGGCCGTGCCCTCGCGCTCTGCTTCTTGCAGCAGTTGCCGGCCGATTCCTCGCCGACGGCAATCCGGGTCCACCGCGATGTTGTGGATCTGAATCTCATCTGCTACCGCCTGTGCGCAAAGATACCCACGCGGCTGTCCTTGTTCATCGATGGCAACGAGGTTGATGCCGACGGTCATTCCTAATGTCTCTTCGAACGCGCCTGCGGACCACGGATCAGGGAAGACTGCTGTTTCCATCGACGCAACCTGCGGGATGTCGGTACCGATCATCGGACGGATGTGCACACGATCGCCGTTCATGAGGCTTTCCGAAATGATGGCGGCACGCCGTAGTCGAGTGGTGAGGAATCGGGAGTAAGGTGTCTTCCGGCGGCAAGAGCCTGGGTGCCCCAAACTGCCAGTTGATCACCGCCGATCACTGTTTCGGCATCCGGCACGATTACGGTTTCGGAACCCAATGACGATTCCCAGCGCGAACGGAAACCCAGCAGACCTGGACCGGCCAGCACGGCGGGAGAACCGCCCGCGGGATGCCACTGCCCGATCACTACTGTCGAGGGACGATCCGGCGGATGTTCCGGTTGGAATTGGTAGCAGTAGAATTCATCCCCCCGATGGTGAACCATGCAGTAAACGATTCTCTCAGGGTTGGTCTCCCGGGCGAAAACCGATCCGGCTGGAGCCGGACGCATCCATCGGCGCCACTGCACTTCAGCAGTCGCCCAGCCCGTTATAGGGAGATCGCCTGCCAGCGCCCATCCACAGGCAGTTGCCCACCCAATTCTCATCGCCGTCAAAGATCCAGGCCCGGTAACCAAGGCGAGTCCTTCGACCTGAGAACGGTGCCAGCCGGCATCGCCCAGAGCCCGGTCAATCAAGCCATCAAGCGCATTCCCGCGATGACGATCAGATGTCATGTCCCATCGTCCCAGCGGCTTGCCGCCTTCGGCGATACCCACTGTCAAGATGGGGGAAGTTGAATCGAAGGCCAAGACGCGCACTTGTTCATCCTTGGGTCGGACTGCCAAACGACGCAATAACAATGCGCCGACTCACGGAATCTACGGGGTCGATTGTCACGGTCCATCCCGCCGAGGGCCACCAGGATTGCGCTTTCTCCGCCCACTCGACGAGACAGATGCCCGGTCCGGAAAAATAGGGAGTCAGTCCCGCGAAATCCAGTTCATCGGCGGATCCGATGCGGTAGAGATCCATGTGGCAGATGGCGCATCGTCCGCTGTGGTAATTCATCAGCGTGTAGGTCGGCGACGGCATTGGAGTTGTCACTCCCCAGGCGCGTCCCACCCCGCGCGCGAAGACAGATTTGCCCGATCCGAGCGGGCCGATCAGTCCCACCCAGCTTCCCGGAACCAGACGGGAAGCCAATCTCTCGGCGAGTCTCTCTGTCTCAGCCTCTGATCTTGTCAGATGTTCCCCGATTGGCGGGGCCGCTGGAATGGTGTCAGGCAGCATTCGATGAGATGTTAACTGAAGGGCGGATCGTCCCGGACATTATTTGGGAGTGAGTGTGATTACCGGGAGAATCATCTCGGGCAATGATATACCGCCGTGCTGGAAGGTGTTTGCGAATTTCCTCTGGTACTCGTTGAAGTTGGTTGGGTAGACAAAGTAGAAATCTTCTTTGGCCAGAAGGTAAGTGGTGTTCATTGTGAACATCGGCAGCCGATAGGTCCCTG